>CAIUYS010000027.1 GCA_903903365.1 uncultured Methylococcaceae bacterium | reverse complement strand
TATTCTTTGCTTTCAGCGACAATATCTTCAAGATTTTCTTTTTGTTGCAACACAAAATCTTTACCGGCATCCACGACTTTTGTGGTGCTGGAAACGATTTCTTTTCTGTATTTATAGACCAGATAGCCGGCTACCAAACCTAAACCAAAAACCAGAACCGGATGTTTGGCAACATTACTCATCAGTCTACTCCCCGTATGTACTGTAGATGAAACAATTGACCCCTTAACAACTTCTTTGGCAACCGAACTTGCTGCATTATGCGCGTGCTTCATTTTTAATTTTCTCTTTAAGTGTTGAAAATGGAAGGCTATTAATCCTGATCGGATTCAGGCAGAAGCTGATCTTAATTTAACAATTGATAAATACCCTTGCAACCTTCGCAACAAAACGCTTTATCACCGTCTTGAGTTTTCAGTGTAAAGCCAGGTACTTCGACGGGCAACCCGCAAAGATCACACACTTTTTTAGTATCATTCATTATAATAAACTATATCTATTAAACCGGGATGGATAATAGCAAATTATTAACTGTACTACAATTTGAGCAGTTATTATTTATGAATAATAATTTCCCTTTCTTCTGGCATGGAAATCCTCATAAATACCGCGGAAAAATAGGTTGCTAGCAAGCCCCAGCCGTACTGGTCACTCGTTCGCCACCCAACAAGGGGATGGCTCACATGCTCTCCAATGACTCAACGCGATTTCGTAAAGCCTGCATTTCCACTACGCAAAAACGCAACGTAAAAACACATGCACTATCGCTTCTGGGGACTACTCGGATCCTGTCTCACAGCGTTTGCCTGCTACGTCAAAAATTAACTTCACGCAAACGTTTGTTCGATGATGTGGCTATTTCCTGTCCATGGGTAAAATCGTGGAAAAAGTCGAAAAACCCCTCGATGATGACATTGGTTTGTCTGCTGAAACGGATTTTTCGTGTGATGAGCGCAACAAAAACCAGGTCGGAGAGCAAAGCAATCGCTTCAGCGTCCGGCAACAAGAGCCAGGCCGCCCCCGCTAAACCACCCAGACTCATGACACCAACGAAGGTGACCGGCAGTAGCCATATAGCGGAGCAGCGTAATTGCGCTGCCCAAATACCCACAGCTAGCATGGCAAGTAAATGATCAGCGCAATGTAAAGAATGAAACTACTACTCCAGTCACGACTGTCAACAGTCAGGCCCAAGCTATTAAACAGCACAATTCCTGACACCAGTAACAATCCCAGCGTGAGCGATAATTGCTGGCGATTAAAAGTTGAGCGAATGGGTGAGCTTATTTTTAAGTAATAGGAATTTACTCAGCTGTTATATTTAAGATGGCGGATTTTTCAACTATTTTCGAGTGTTAGGTAAGTTTAAGTTTCTTACAAGGGTGATTTTTTTGCATCTAGCCTGATTATTCGCTTGTTTTTTTATGATGATTTATTAGCACTAACAGGCGTTCGTTTGCGTTGAAAATAAATGCTCAAGGATTTTAAATGGCTCGGCCAATATCATAATTGAAATAGTTTGACGTGACAATTTGCCGCGCGACAGATTGCCGCGCGGCAATCTGCCACATTTTCCGAGGCCGGATTATTGATTAGACTAACAGCGGCTTGTAAATCGGCTGTAGACCCAATTTATCCAATCAATCTATATTCTTCGGAGATAAGTAATGAAAAAAAATAATTTAAGAGTGCTCGTCGCAACTCTGGCTATAGTAACTGTCGCTGCTTTCAACGTTACTAATGCTGAAAACACACAAACAGAGGCTGACAATAATCACAATAACTCAATGAAGCGCTGGGAAAGCAATACTGAAGAGACTAAAGCCGTCGAGGGCATTAAAGAAGAACGATCTGTTGCCTGGTTTGTGGCCAACTCTAAAGTAGCTCGCGCTCAAAATAAAGCTTGCTACAATAATCCCGATATAAAATCTACACCCAACTGCATTAATTCATTACATGCATTGGAAATAGTTTTTGCCGGCGCTAGTGGGCGTTGATAAGCCGCTAAATCCCGCGCGGGCCAATATGTTAGCTATTGCGCCCGCGTTAAGGTGTTATTTCTTTGTTATAAGTTCCCTAATCATGAGCCTTAAAAAGGTTGCATATCTTTTGCGTTAGAAAAGATATTCTTTTTTCCGGGGAACAGTAGATCTTTTTGTAGTTCTGACCTGTTGTCGGACAGCCTCCTAGAACCCGCATTCCGCTATGGTAAATGGAAGTCGTGACTGGCAGCTTTATTGCGATGAATATCGTTGAATTAACTTAGTACTCAGTCATGTTGGTGACGATTGAAAACTGACCATCTGGAGAGGCTTGTACCGATCGAATATTGACCAGGCAATTCACGTATCCTGCTTTGTTTTTAGCCGGAGAAAATGAGAGTGTATGACATGTCAATGTTCGCAAAAGTAAGACGGTTGTTTCATCGCGACAACCTATCCATCAGTGAAATTCAGCGACGGACAAGTTGTCGCAGAACAAATCGCCATCCAATTTCCAACATTTATTGAAATTGCGGGTATGGATCGGTTAAAAAATCCTAAATCCACGAACACACAAGGCATTGGCATCCCCTGAATCATAAAATTCGGTATAAAAAGTCCTGGGTTGTAGCCTGTTTTTTAGGGATTGCAGGATTTAGGATTAATATAACGCAACCAGCACAAGTGATAGGACTTATTCCTTACGTTTCCCCTAAAACGGCATAACAGACTGGCGTCAGTATCAGGCTGGCAGCCATCCCCACTAACAGCCCTGCTGATAAGGACAAGGTCATGGGAATCAGAAACTGGGCTTGCGGACTGGTTTCCAGCAGAGCTGGCAAAAATCCGGCGAAATTAGTCAGAAACGCTAGAAATATAGGCCGAAACCGTGCTGTACAGGCTTCGCAAATCAGCTCGGTAATTGGTTTTTGCTCATGTTCATGCTCTTTCAGATAATCCAGCAACACCAGACTATCATTGACGACCACGCCGCTGGCAGCAATCATTCCGACCAATGATTCCATTGACAAAGGCAACCCTGCCAGCCCATGTGCCAGCACAGCGCCGCTCCAGGCGACTGGAGCGGCCAGCAGAAAAATAAAGGGCTTTAGGTAAGAGCGAAACGGCACGGCGATTAATACATAAATCACCAATAAAGCGATGAGGGTGTTCTGTTTTAATGTCGCTGCCATGGCTTGTTGATCTTGGCGTTCCTGACCGATGTCGATACTTAAACCCGGGTAACGTTGACGCAAACTTATCAGTTCAGAGGCTTCCAGCTCAGTATAAAGGGCATTGACATCGGCCTTCTGCGGATCAACCCGCGCTTGCACTTTCAAAACACGACGACGGTCTTGCCGGATCAACCTGTCAACACCGGGGGTTAACGTAACCTCGGCCAGTGTGCCTAGTGGCGCTTGCTGGCCGTCTGGGAGCTGCACCGGCATTGCGGTTAAGTTATCCAGCGATTGCCGTTCTTCACGCGGATATCGCACCATGACTTTGACTTCATTGCGGCCACGCTGCAAACGCTCAACTTCATCGCCAAAGTAGGCGTGACGCACTTGGTCGGATAGCTCTTCAAGACGTAATCCTAAACGTTCCGCCTCCGGCTTTAAGGCTAAACGAACTTCAGGCTGGCCCGGTTCACTGGAATCTATGATATCGTAAACGCCCGGATAGGCGGCGAGCGTGTTTTTAAGTGCATCAGCCGCTTTAGGCAACAGCTCCGCGTCGGTGGCACCAAGATCAAATTCAATGTCGTAGGGCACATCGCCTTCCTTATACAGAAAATCAATTTTGGTGCGCCCCAGATCACCCATGCGCTTGCGCCATTCGCTGATAAAGTCTTCCACCACTATCCGTTGCCGCCCAGTCGCTGAAAACTCTGTCCAAAAGCCAGCGCCATGCTCCCAAAGGATAGTCTCCAGACCCACAACGACGCTGGCACGACTCGAATCAAGGCTACCCGGTTTTTGGTGTGCTTTGTCGACGCCATCCAGTTCATCCCGGAGTGAAAAAAATGCCCGTTCTACCTGTGCAGCCCGATGACGCGTTTCACTATAGGACATATCCTGGGGTGTCTTCAAAGAAACCCAAAAACTGTCTTTAACAACATCCGCCTGCATGGACAGTCGAATGTGGCCGCTATCCACCCAGACCGCGCACAAGATTATAAATACCACGAAACTGGCAAGGGTCAGGTAACGCCAGTCCAAGGCCCATTGCAGAAAAGGGCGGTAATAGCGATAGACAAACCGCTCCAGCCCCCGATTAAGTTTATTACGCAAACGATCCAGTCCCGAAAGCGATAGCCGTTGACGAGTGGGCGCTGCCAGATGTGAAGGCAGAATCAACAATGCTTCAATCAACGAAAAGACCAAGGTCAAAATCATGACCAGGCAAATGGGCTTCATCATTTGCCCTGCCCAACCAGGCAAGAACAGGCCCGGCAAGAAGGCCACCAGCGCAACCAGCACCGATAAAATGACCGGTAAGGCGACTGCCTGTACGCCACTAATGGCGGCTGCAAGGCTGGATTCGGCATCTTGCGCCTGACCTTCTTGCTGATGTGAATAGACGCTTTCACCAATGATAATCGCATCATCCACCAGAATTCCCATTGCCAGCAGAAAGCCGAATAAGGATAGCATATTCAGTGAAACATCCAGTGCCGGCATTAACCATAACGCCCCCAGCACGGAGGTGAAAATACCGGCACCAGCCCAGAGCGCCACCCGTAACCGCAGGAATAAAGTCAATACCAGACACACCAGCACAAAACCACCCAGCCCATCTTCGACCAGACTTCGCACGCGCTCTTCATAAGCCTGGGAGTCATCCCACCAGGTTGTTATCGCCAGACCTTCCGGAAGTTGCAATTGCTGACCGGCAACATAGTCATTAACCCGGCGTGCCACTTCAACGGCACTGTATTTAGTGTGTATTTCCCAACCTTGGGCAGGTTGGCCGTTGTAATGCCATTCCGAGAGGCGTTCTTCCAGACCGTCTTTAATGACAGCCACATCCACCAGATGCAGTTGCGTTCCATCGGCTGCCGTACGCAACACCAAGTTGCCGATACTGGTGGCATCCTCTGCTTTTCCTTTCACTCTCAGTTGTAATTCGCCTGCCGTGGTTTTTAACAACCCGTCAGATTGATCCAGTGAGGCGCGACGGATGGCTTTGGTCACATCATGTAAAGACAGCCTATATTGAAGGAGTTTGGCAGGAGAAACTTCGATGGCGATTTCATAAGGGGTTTCATAATAATTCCGTACCCAACGCACACCGGGAATCCGCTCCAAATCCGCACGGATATGTTCGCCATAGCGTTGCAGGGAAAGTGGATCGGTAGAGCCGTGCAAAGACACCCAAATAACACCGTCATCGTCATCCCGTTGAGCCAGTTTCACCTCAATTTTTTCCAGGTTTTTCGGTAGCCGAGGTATGCCCTGGACTAGCCCTTGCAAAGCGTTTAAGACCTGCTCCAAATTAGTGTCCGGTAACACGGATACCTTGATGATACAGGATCCCTGCTGAATTTCAGTCGTTAACCGCTTGACGCCCGGCTGATCTTTTATCGCTTCTTCGATGCGTACGCATACCGACGCTTCGATCTCCATAGGCCCCGCCCCCGGATAAAGTGCAGTGATTTCAATTTTTTGGGGGTTGAAACGGGGAAACACCTCCTTGTCCATAACATTGAAACCGATCACACCCCCCATAATAATGAGCAGCATCAATAAATTGGCTGCCACCGGATTGGCTGCGAACCAGACAAGCAGGCCGCCAGATTGCCGCTGTTGAGATAACTTCATCGATTATCCGCCTTTGCACGGTCAGTGTCGGCATTTTCAGCAACCTTGACCGTCATCCCTTCCACCGGCACCTCTATCCCTGAAGTCACAATCCGGTCGCCTGCGTTCAGCCCCTCTTTCACGAGGATGCGATCCGGCTCGTTGCGCAGCACGTTAAGGCGACGGCTATGCAATTTTTGTGAAGCGTCAATCAGTAACACTTCCTGGGCGGCGTTCATCGCCCATTGCGGCAGCACAAACACACCTTGTATTGCCTTGCCTTCTATTTCGGCTTGAACAAACAGTTTAGAGAGGAGCGGAGGACGATTATCTTTTTGCTGGTAAGGTGCCTGTACTTCGGCAACGGCATACAGTACACCCGTGCTTTCATCCAACGTACCTTCGGTGCGGACGATATGACCTTCCCAGATTTGCATGGATCCTGCGAACTGTGCGCTAAGGGTCACTTTAGGGCCTTGCTCCCGAACGCCAGTTTGGGAACGAGACGAATTGCGACGGGTTCCTAACGGTAAATCGAGAAAGCCAAGCTGGCTAGTGGACAGCGGTAATCTTATTTCAGCGACATCAATAGAATAAATCCGGGCAAGTTTTTCTCCCGGTTGAATGAATTGCCCCAGGCCGATATTTTTGCTCTGCAAGCGCCCTGTGAAGGGTGCGTGCAGTTCGCAACGGCTGCGTTTAATCCGAACCAGCGATAAATTAGCTTCCGCCGCTTTGAGTTTGGCACGGCCTTCGGCCAATTGCGGCTCCCGCATAGCCAGAGCCGAGGGCGCACCTTCACCCAGTGCTTGCCATTCGTTACGAGCTTGATCAGCCTGTGCTTCTTCCATTACCAGTAAGCGTTTGGCTTCGGCAATTTGAGCCTGTGCATGGACAATTGCAGCATCATAATCACGCGGATCAATCGACACCAACAAGTCGTCGTGGCTAAAAAATCCCCCAGCAACAAAATCCGGATGCAGATAAGTAATTTTACCAGCCACTTCAGGAATCAGATCAATTTCATTTCGTGGCGTGACGATACCCTGGGAATGGACATTGAGTATGACCGTTTGTGGTTGAACCTGAATCACGGACACAAGAGGCGCTTCATTTTTCGGGGCTTGCGTAACCAGCCGGGGACGCAGAGCCATCATAGCCCAAGCGGCAGCAATGCCAATCAACAACAAAATGGTCGGCAAGATGATTTGCAGCCGTCTTTTTTTCTGCACTAAACACCACCGCCCAAAGCCAGATAAAGGTCAATACGATTGCTGAGCAATTGCCGCTGCACAGTCAGATGCGCACTTTGGGCATTGAGCGTGCTGCGGTAACTGTCCAACAACGTCAGGATTTCAATCAAGCCCTGCTGATAGGAAGTCACCGCCAATCTGCGGCTGGCCACGGTTTGCTGCACCGCTTCCTGGAGCGCCTGTTCCTGTGCTCTTAGCCATTGCTCAGCAGCCAAGGCTTGTTCCACTTCACGAAAAGCATTAAGCGCAATGCGTTGATAGTTATTAAGCGCCTCTTTGGTCAGTGCCTCGTTTAAGCGTATTTCGCTTTTTAAGCGCCCGCCTGTAAAAATGGGTTGTAGCAAACCCGTCGCCAGATTCCAGGCAGCAGTGCGAGGGTCGGCCAAATCGGTTAAGGCGGCGCTACTGGTACCACCGCTGGCAGTTAATGTAATCCGGGGCAACAGTGCTTTTTTTGCACTTTCCACGCGGAAATCCATTCCCTGCAACCGCGAGAAGGCCGCGACCAGATCCGGACGCCGTTCCAGCAATTGTGACGGTAAGCCAGCCGATAAAACCGCTGGCGGCGGGGGTAAAAACCGTAGCGATGCAATGTGCGCGTCTGTGCGGCCGTTCGGATAACGGCCCAGCAACACCTCCAACCGGCGGGAAATTATTTGCACCTGATTACGCGACTGGGCAACTTGCGCTTCGGCATTTGCCAGATCGGTCAGCGCCAAACGCAAATCCAGTCCGCGCGTTAATCCCCGGACAAAGCGTCCTCGCACCAGATCGACAATAGTGCGGCGATCCTTGATGGACTGTTCTGCGACCTCCGCCTGGAGATTCGCTTCGATCAATTCAAAATAACTTTGCGCCGTGCGTGCCGCCAACGACAAGCGGGCCCCCTGAAAGTCCGCAGATACTGCTTCGGCATCCTGTTGTACGGCTTGTTGGGCAGCCTTAATCCGTCCCCAGACATCGATTTCCCAGCTCAGGGTAAATAAGGCGTCAAAGGCATTATAGCCATTGCTTCCAATGCCGTTGTTGAGGACTCCCGTACCTGAATCCGTGCGCACATAGCCCGCTACAAAACCCAATTGCGGCCAACGCCCGGCACCGGCAATGATAGTTTGCTGCCGTGCCGCATCCACTCGCGTAGCGGCAACTTTAAGGTCGAAATTATTATTTAGTGCATCGTTTACCAAAGCAGTCAAGGCCGGATCGGCAAAAGCGCCTACCCATTCAGTCGTGATTTTGCTTGTTGAGGATTTGGCTGCTGTCCAGTGTTCAGGTGTGACGCCATGGGTATTGGCCGCGTTTCTTACCGGCGTATTAGCGCAGCCGGTCACGATCAACACCAGAATACAAAATTTTATGCGTAGAGTGGCTAACATAGTGTTGAATAGTAGTCTGTCATTCCAGCAGACATGACGATATTTGTGACTATCGATAAGCCGTCCATAAAGTAATACAGCCCGCGCTGCCTCAGCACCAAGGCATCACCGGTACACGATTGATGCGGCTCTTGGTGTTGGCACATTCTACGTACGACAAAACTTGGCTCAGCAATTTTACACATTAGAATGGGCAATTTACTGTTCCACTGTCACAAAAGCTATTTTTGAAATCCCGGAATGCTGGACAGTGGCCATCACTTCGGCCAGTTTGGCATAAATCACAGCTTGATCGGCATATAAATGTAGCGCCGCTTCCGGATTTTTAGCCAGTTCACTTTTCAACGTGGTGTCTAGGGCGACAAGATCGGCGATGGGCAATTTATTGAGGGTGATCATGCTTTGCGCATCGATACCCAATTGCAACGGTGGCGCTTTCACATCCGGCGTGGTCTCGGCAGTTTTCGGTAACGTCACCTGCATGGATTGCGTCAATAACGGTGCCGTCACCAATAAAATAATCACCAATACCAACATTACATCGACCAACGGTGTAACGTTGATATCGCTCATGGCTTCTTCGTTGTCTGATTGCGCTTTAAAGGCCATGGTTATTCCTTCGTGAAAGCGATATGGATAAAGCTGGCAACGAAATTTTCCAGGCCGGTACGGTGTTGTTTGAGATGACGCAGCAGAAAATTATAAGCCAACACGGCAGGCACCGCCACGGCGATACCGATGGCGGTGGCAACCAAAGCATCGCCAATGGGGCCTGCCACCACATCCAGACTGGTCGAACCACTTTCAGTAATTTCATGCATGGCATGCATGATGCCTATTACTGTTCCAAATAGCCCGACAAACGGTGCGGTACTACCAATACTGGCAAGTAACGTCAGACCAGATTCCATAACCCGCGTTTCCTGTTGCATAGCGCCCAGCAAAGTCTGCGCCAGCAACTCATCGGGAGCCCCCAGATATTTAAGGTGTTTACCGGATAACTGGAGACTATCATCCAGCCAGATAAAACCTTTGCTTGCAATTCTTGCCTGTGGGCCTCTGGTGACAATTACGGGCAGTTTTTTTGCGCTAGCCAAATCAGGGGCATCCCAAAACGCCCTGTCAAAACGCCGGTTGTAATAACTGTTTTTACTAAATTGCCAAATCTTAAACAGAATAAGCGTCCAGGTCAGTACTGAAAATATAAGCAACGTATAAAAAGTTCCTTCGATTATCAGATGGGGTTCAATATTGTAGGGCATTCTCTCTTTCCTTATTTTAATTGTTTAAAGTGAAAATAATGGGTACGATAACCGAACAGGCCACCGTTGTATTGCCTCGTTTAGCGGGCATAAACTGCCATTTCTCCACAGCTTCTACAGCCGATTCATCCAAGATATCGTGACCGCTACTGCGATGTATAGTGATGGCTTCGCTTAGCCCTTCGGCAGTCACCTTTACCCGTAGCAACACTTGCCCCTGCCAGCCTCGGCTGCGGGCAGTCGCAGGGTATTTCGGTTTGGGATTGGTGCCGTAATTGGCATTAAAGCTGGCTTCGCTATAAGACTCTGCATTGCCCTGTGTACCCTGTACTGATTTTGCCGCAGTAGACGTATCGCTACTCGCCTCTGAAGCATCCGAAAACGATTCGGTCAGTGATGGCGCAGGCAGCATTGCATCACTAACAGCCACCGGTTTTGGCAGCTTGGCTTGTTTAAGGATGTCCGGGGCTTTTTTCTTGACCGGCTTTTTCGGTTGAATCGGTGGCTTAATCGGTTCGGTCACTTTGTGCGGGGCAGGCGGTGCGGTTGAAGCCTGCAAACCCGGAGCTGAAACCATAGACACTTCCATCATAAGAGGCTGTGCCAGCGTAATAGGCTCCACTGGCTTCAACAGCCAAAGTGCTCCCCACAGATGTAACAGCAAAACCAATAGCAGCAATAAGCCCGCGATAGACCGCGGTTTTTCTTCGCCGGTTAAATGTTCAAGCAAGCTTTGTTTTCTGCACATAATGGGCATTGTCGCGACCGGAAGCTGTTTTTGCAGCTTGCTCAGGCCATCTTCGTGGTTATTGAATAAATACATCATGAACTATTACTTTCCTTTATTGGCACACTTGCCGCAGTACCCGCTCATGGGGCTTAGCACTTAACACAGAATAAATTTGTCAGGTCTATCCCGGTCAATTTGTTCCGAATAAAATACGGGTGGCTTTATTTGACAACCCAAGGCGTATCAACTATCGATCAATCCTGGGTTTCAATATGATGATCCAATAACGCAATGAATCTATCCAGCGTGCTTTCGACTTTTACAAGGCTTTCCTTGATTAGATCCAGTTGGTTCTGAAGGTCATGGTTGAGATGATTAAGTTTGCCCTGTAGCTCATGGGCATTGTCATGGATATGCTCAAAATGAATCTGAAAATATCGGGGTAAAGGAAATAAACCAATCAGATCCTCCTCTTTCAGAATAAGGCTGCGCTTGTCAAGATTCACGCGCGGCTTGAGTTTCTTATCATGCTTGTGTTCTTGTAAACATTTTAATAATGTCATGTCGTTTCCCTTGTAAAGATCAGTCTGATAAACGCCGTTTTGTGTATTTGCCAAGCAACGGCTCCTGAGTTTTCCGGACCTTTCCCACCCGCCGCTTTTGCAACCAGCGAATAATACCAGTCACATAAAGTATCAAGGGCACAAGGCCTGTCATTAAAATAATACCTTGCCCCGTCAAGCCGAACGCTTCGCCTGAGTGCAATGGATAAAGCCATTGTTCAAACAGGTCGCCCGTCGTGGCGGTGCGATTTTCCCGCACATGCAGAATTTTGCCGCTGTATTGATCGATCCAAACGCTCCGGTAAGGGATTTTTAGATTAACCTCGTTGACTTCCCGTTTACCGACCAGATACACATCGCTTTCATTCTGGGGAAAAATAATCCACCGGTATTCACCATCAGGAAAACGTGCATTGGTGATCGCTGTAACCTTGGCAAGGCTGATTGGACTTTTATCCTCCTTGGGAACTGTACTTTTATAAGTAGGCCAAGGTTCTGCCACAGGCGAAAAAACACTGACCAAACCCCGGCCATAATCCGGAAAAATAAGATACACGCCGGATAGGATCAAAAACAAAAGAATGATCGTCGAATAAAATCCAAACGTTTTATGTAAATCGAAGTTAAATCTGGCAGAACTTGCATTTCGCTTGATTGTCAATGCCTTCTTAAGCTTACCGGGACTGGGCCACCATAAAATCAAACCGGTTAACACTGAAAACAGTAACGCCAGTCCGATAAACCCTACGATAGTCATCCCCATTGATCCTAACGCCAAGCTATAGTGAAAGCGCAGGATAAAATCCATTAACGGGTCACGCCAGGGGCGTTTAAAATCAATCAGCAAGCGTTGCCCGGTCACCCGACCGGTGTAAGGATTGATCAATATCTGATGTCTTTCAAGATCATTTGCTCCCGGAGACGGTTGTTCAAACCATAATTGAAAAGCCAGTCCTGGATGCCTTGGAAAATCCAGATTAATAGCTTTTCCATCGGAAGGCAGTGCTTTCAATCCTTCCGCAACAATGTCATCCAATGGCTTAATAGTGTTTTCATTAGTTATTGGCACAGTCATCAACCCGGGATTCAGCCACTCATCCAACGTTGAACCAAACGCAAGAAAACTCCCGCTAAGTCCAATTAAAACGAACACCGCTCCGGCAAACAGACCCAGATACAAATGCAGCTTAAGCCAAAACTTACGACGGGATTTTTGAATTAGATCCATAGTCAATTATTACAAATATCGAGATTGGTTTAACGGCTTCGCCTAAAGTGGGTATCGTTAATCCAACAAAATTCATGATGCATAAAGGTTGGGTTGCAAAAAAACCAACCCAACCTACTGCCGCTACTCGTTAGAATTCCAACTTAACCGACCCCATGAACATCCGTGGCGCAGCGACGCCAATCATACTGCCCGTATTGGTTCCAGAATAATAATGACTATCCAGCAGGTTATTGGCATTAAGCTGAAAGGTCACATGCTTTCCAGCCACTTTAATACCATAACTGGCTAACAGATTCATGGTCACATAACCAGGCAGTTGGAAGTTGTTATCGTTGGTACCTTCGTTTGCACCGGAAGCTATGATACCGCCGCCTAATTTTAAACCATGTAAACGGGCATTTTGGAAATCATAAGTATTCCATAAACTGCCATAATTACGGGGTGTGTTATACAGCCGGTTTCCTGAATCATCGCCAATTCCTCCGTTATAGCCAACGACAACCTTGGCATAGTCCAAAATGGTGTAAGCGGCAATCGTTCTTAAACCCGGCAAAGTTTCACCCGCCACTTCAAATTCATAACCACGACTTTCCTGCTTGCCTGTGGTTATTTGTAGCGTTGGATCGTTTGGATCGGCAACAGCCACATTCGTTTTTGTCAAATCAAAATAGGCAAACGTTGTCGATAACCGCTTATCAAAGAACTCGGCTTTAGCACCCAGCTCCCATTGATTAGCAAGCTGTGGTGGCAATATTTTCTGATTTGGGTTATTAAACATACTGTTTGAAACACCGAAATTTTCACTGTAATTACCGTAAACCGATAACCATTGTATTGGCTGCCATAACAAACCACCGCGTGGACTGAAATGATCATCCGTGGTTGATACGGTTCCGGCATCCAGATATTGATTACTGGTGGCGTTGTCATAACGCACACCTACGTTGCCATAGATATTGAACGGGAACTTGATTTGATCTTGAACATACAAACCATACCACTCCTGATTGAAGTTAGGATTGGTTGTGAAAGCAGAAGCCCCAGGGTTTGTTGTGGTTTGATAAGTAGGGTTAAAGATATTAAAATTCGCACCTTCGGGGTACGCTGCGCAACAGGCGCCTGCCCCTTGGTTATCAATGACAAAATAGTCAAAGCCCCAAAGCGTAGAATGCTCCAGCATCGCTGTATTAAACTTGCCGTCTAAGTTAAGGGTGGTGTAATAATTTTGTTGATGTGTAATACCGTTGTTGAACCCCCGGTTACCATTGGAAAAATCGGCATTAACGTTAACCAGATTGCCCGCAGCATCTGGTTGCCCGAAAAAAAACGTATAATCGGTTCTTTTGTCCAAAAATTCCGCACCAAAACGATGGATCAGCTTCCATTTATCATTGAACGCATGCGACCAATTAGCACCCACATACGTTCTATCGCCGACATTTTTGTTGTTTAACGGGTCACCGATTTGCCGATTAATGGGTACGGGCGCTGGACGGTTACCCATCGGTGGAATACCCGAGTCACTTTTGTCATTAAAATGTTCGTAGGTAATATCCAGGTTGGCCTGAGTACGATCGGAAATATTCCAGGTGAAACTCGGCGCGATGAAAAAATCATCGTTTTTTACAAAATCACGATAAGAATTAGCGTTTTCATAGGATAAATTGACTCGATAAAGCAGTGTGTCATCTTTAGTTATTTTACCCGTTGAATCGATGGCCGTCCGATACATGCCGTAGGAACCAAATTGTTGCTGTATTGAGTTATAAGAGGTTGCCAGCGGCCTTTTTGTGACCAGATTGATAACACCACCCGGTTCGCTACGTCCATACAAAATAGAGCCCGCGCCTTTCAGCACTTCAATGCGCTCCAGATTGGCGACTTGACGTTTAGTCGTGCCACCACCCAATGCCGAAGGCAAAAGAAAACCATCCCGATACAAATTGGTGTTTTGAAAACCGCGCATCATAAACACGTCGCTCTGTCCACCATTGGTCCAGCTGGACTGTACGCCCGCGACGCTGGTTAGCGCCTCATCAAGTCGAGTTACCTGCTTGTCTTTTAATACCTGTTGAGTTACCACGGATACCGAGTAGGGAGTCTCCATAATCGGCGTATCAGTTTTGGTGGCCGTGCTGGCGTTGGTAGCTTGATAGCTTGGGTTATAGGGATCGTTGGGATCTTGGACGGCTTCCCCCACCACCGTCATCGGCTTTAAGGTGATTTCTGACGAGGGTGATGCAGCGGGTTTTCCGGTCACGGTAATCAGGGTTTTATCAACCACTTTGTAGTTAAGACCACTCTTGCCCAGCGCAATATTCAGTGCTTGCTGAGCCGTGTACTTGCCCTTAACAGGGGCCGCACGCACACTCTTAACCGTTGCGTCAGAATAAATTAACTTGGTATGAGCGGATTGGGCCACACTATCCAGCGTAGCGGATAAGGGCTGCGCAGGCAGGTCAAAGGTATAAGTTGCATTCTCACCAGCGTAGGCATTGCCTATCAGTAATGGCGTCATCAACAGCCCGCGCTTGATCAATTGATACGATTCGATTTTGCGCATGATGCGCTCAGCGTTACTCGTCGTGATAAGGGGTAGGTTCTTCACCATGTTACTTTCCAAGGTTTGGTTTTAGTCAGGTTATCAACGTTGTTAAACGCCTTACTATTAATAACAAAGCAAAGTGACTGAACTGGACATTTTGTTGAAAATAATTTTTTGGTGAATTGTTTTTACGTTGTTTTATCGCCCCCGTTTTATGTTTATTTTGTATGATGGTGATTATTTTTCGGTGTGCAGCCCAAAATATGGGGTTCGTTAACGCAGCTTACCCTGGCTGGTCTAATTTTTTAGCACCCGCCTTAACTGAATTTGTTGGCCGTTACGTTTCGCCTGGACAGGCAGCATAGCTTCAAGGGCATGTAGAAACGGATCAATATCAGTTGAATCAAAAGTACCGCTAAGGGTCTCATTTGCTAACTTTTGATCAGAAAACGTAAACTGAACCGGATGATAGCGCTCTAATTCAGCGGTAACTTCGCTCAATGGTGTGCGCTTGAAGACTAATTGCCCATTCACCCAGGCCATAAACTGGTCCGCCCCCTCCACTGTTTTTAACGGGCCTAACCCCGTCTTTTCTTTATAACTGCGCTGGTTGCCTGCGACGAGGCGTTCATTATCCATACCCCTCGCGTCACTCAGTTCAACTTCGCCTTCCAATACTGAAATAGTGGCACCTTCCGTTTGCTTCCGGACATTGAATCGGGTGCCGATATCACGAATAGTTAAATCACCCACCTTTACGGTAAACAGGCGCAGACGATTGTGGCTAACCTCAAACAGCGCTTCACCTTGCGTTAATATGACATTACGCTGCAAAAAGGACATTCTGACCGAAACACGGGTGTCCGTATTTAAATCGATATGCGAGTTATCCGCCAAGTCGACACGACGGTACTCACCTATCCTAGTAGCATAAGTGATCGTTTCTGCACTATATTCCGACCATGCGCCACCGAGCAAGGCCGTCGAAAAAATAACAAAAGCCCACGCTGCTAATTGGGCGGCATTTGGTTTTGAAGGCTTTGCCGAACGGGCCTTAGCCAAGCCGGGTATGGGTATAAATTTAAGATCATCCATATTAGCCCATATACTTTCCGCTTCTGAATAAGCGGCGCGATGATTGGTGTTTTTTTTCAACCAGCTTTCAAAGCGAGCCTGATCCTCCGAGGAACACTGTTCCGATTGCAATTGCACAAACCATTCGATAGCTTGTTTTAATTGCTGGGCGCTGTATTGTAATGAAGATGACCTTATCATGGCTTTTTCGCCTCTCAATTTTCAGTGCTTTGCATACATTGGTGGCAATGTAGCATCGCATGGACCAAATACCGCTGGACTGTTTTTTCTGAGATACCCAGTTTATCGGCGATTTCCCCATACGTTAATTCGTCAATTTTACGTAATAAAAACACATGCCGATATTTTTCCTGCAGGGAATTGATGGCATTTAGCAATATTTCACATTGTTGGCGTAAGGAAAGTATTTCATCAGGCAAATGCTTTGGGCAAACCAATTCATCATTGAGAGGAGCGCCACTGTTTTTAGCTTGCCGCTGCCATTTCAGGTAATTAAGCGCCAAACGATCAGCGACACGGAAAAGAAACCCACTCAGGTTTTCATCATGCTTAAGTGCATTATCGCGGAGTAATCGCAGATAAGTTTCCTGACACAAATCCTCAGCCGTATCAGGACACCGAATTCTGTACACCAAAAATTGGGTAAGCGCTTCCCGATGGTCTTGAAACAGCTTGCCAATCTGATCATGATTAAGTACTAGGCTTGACATTGTCTGGTCTCCCGCATATTTTCCATTGTCTTGTTTCGATTGCTAAAATGGTTTCATCTTTTTGCTGAGCTTTACCTGTAGTTTTAAGACCAACGGATTGGATTTAGCAAAACCCGCTATCAATCTAGCAACTTATATACCATAATATTTTTATTGCTAAGTCTCAAAGGGGCTATAGGAGTTACTAAACAGCTTCCTTCCGTTTATGGTTTGACAGGTTCATACAAGAATCAATTAGTCCCATGCACTTTATTCATAAGCTATTCTTGTAAAGAAGCTTGTCGAATATGAAAGTCAGAGATTTCTGATATGTTCTAAAAATTATTCTTTACTGCGTTTTAAAAAAGTTGTGTTGAGGTATTGGATTATTAATTCAAATAAGCCGGTCACCGGAAATATAAGTTATCGCGGTTGAAACACTCAGTTTTTTTAGACAGTTATCAAAAAACTGTGTCATATGACACAATCAATTGGGTTAAATAACATAGTTTAATTAATCGGGTTGTCTTCTGCCAAGATGTGTAGTTGGCGGGGTATTGTTGAATAAAGTCAATCAGGCCACTGATACTGAAAAATCGTAACGCTTAAAAAAAGCAGTTGAATTTCCTTTAGAGATAGTTACTTCAATCGAAGCTTAAGAATGAAGTTGTGGATCGAAACTATAAACGTTATCGGTGATTAAAATAACATGCGGCAGATCGTAAGATTTCGCAAGAACACGCTGTTGTAGTCCGTGAATGTGCTGACAAAGAATACGTTGTGCAATTTCCAAAACAAATCCGCATGCAGTATCCTGGTTGTCCCGCTCAAGAAGCTAAAGCTATTGCTGACCATGCTTGCCAGAAATATAGTGGGCGCGTCGGTCGATCTTCTGCGGCGAAGACGTTCGACGTAGAGACCATCGAACTAGCCGTGAAAGCACATGTTCGCCACAAACATACACACTACGATCAGCTTCTGTCGAACGGATGGGTGCGAACCGAAGCAAGATCGGCCGTAGCGGAGAAGTTAGGCAAAATTGTAAGCGAATGGAGCAGAAAATTGCCTGACAAACTACCAAGTCTGGTTTTATACCCTTTTTATGGAGGAGGCTCATTGCCCTTGGTTTAAGTCGTTTTCAGCACGTCACGACTGTCCGCGGTTTAGGGAAGCATAAAATCATAGCCGAATGACGGCAGTGGGTCAGGTAGAGACTGTGATCTCGTTAAAAATATTACCATTCTGAATAGCCGTTATTGAGATTGGCTTTTTGAAATGGACGAATAACAGGTCCCGGCCAAAACCTGACCGCCACGACAGTCCGCTTTAGGGCGATGAATCTGGCAGTGATCACTAAAATTTCTAATGAACGTCAGGTTAAATATTTAGTGAGTCTCGGTTTGAACAAGTTTGGGATGTCTAGATCGGTGATGGAATGAAGTTGGGATTGGTTTTGTATGATGAGCGTGGTTTTCTCCTTATATTTTGAGCAAAAAAATCCTGATCAGGGTGAATTATCAGGCTGGGTTTGTGTTGGGTTAATTGGGGTGATTTATATCTATTGCATATTGATTCTTTGTGTGGACGCCTCAGTGACTAATTTTGAATGTGATTTAGTCCGAGAGAAAGTTAAGGCAGGATTGGATGGCGCCAAGAAACGCGGTAAGAAAGTTGGTCGCCCAGATACCCTAAATAATAAGCTAAAGAATGGTTTTTGTTATGTTTAATGGTGTCGCAACTAAAATTGATATTGCCAGGCATTTTAATGTTACGAGACAGATTATTTAAACACTCCATTTCACATAGAGCCAAATTTAAACCCTCCGTAGTTGCGTCATTAAGGCTTCTGTCAGGCCTGTTATTTCACCCTTACTAATAAACACCAATCGCCCAATGCCATCATCAGAAGATCTGGACGGCAACCGTGTTGGCGGATAAAGTTTTCCAGTTGTCCCTTGTACCAGCCAGGGTTGGTCTTGTCCGGAGATATACACCAAGCCTTTTAGGCGTACTAATTGTTTATAGTGCGTCGTTAAATAAAGTAGTGCAGACTGTAATCGCTCCCACGGTATTGGAGCTTCAAGTTGTAAAGTGATACTGCTAAAGCCGTGATCCGGCAAATCGGGCCGTTCAGTATCACGTAATCTCCTGAATTTTTTCGGAAAATTGAGCTGTGCGTTGGGGTCAATCTCACCTTGTACCGCCGTCAGTCGGGTGGCTGCGGGGGCCAACTGATCCAGTCGCGTATTCATTCGTTCAATTTGTTGGGCGCTTGCCAGATCGGTTTGCGTCATTACTACGGTATCCGCCCACGCAAGCTGGGCTTGTGCTTCAGGAAAGTAATCAAAATGATCTTCATCCATAATCGCTGAAACGGTACTAATAACACCTTGTAAACTATAGCGTTTGACCAACCAACGCTCTCTTAACAAAATATCCAGCACCGGTTCCGGATTGGCAACACCGCTGGTTTCGATGATCACTCGTTCGAAAGGCATATCTCCAGACTCCCAAGCCATGCGCAAATTTTTAAGCAAGGGGGTTAACGAGCCTTTAACCTGACAGCATAAACAGCCACCCACCAAAGTCGATAACGGTACTTTATGATCACGCAGTAATTGTTGGTCAATCGGCGTAGTACCAAACTCATTAATAATCACCGCAGATTTGGGCGCATGGCCCAATAACCGATTGAGTAACGTTGTTTTTCCGCTGCCAAGAAATCCACTGATAATAAATACAGGGATGCGCTCAATGACTTTCGAGGATGGTTTCATGCGCGTTAACCTGTTAAATGACCCGGCATGCGTCTAATGATTCATGAATTTCGAGTTTTGGCAAATTACGGCCAATAAATACCAGTACCGACTCGCGCACTTCATTTTTCGGCCAAAAAGCCCCAAGATCTTCTGTCAACAGCATGTGTACCCCTTGGTAAATCAGCTTTTGCTCACAACCTGCAATATGTATGATGCCCTTATAACGCAATAAATCATTACCATATTTGCGGATCATAATATCCATAAAAGCCATATATTTAACTGCATCCAAGGCCTTATCGGTTCTAAAAACAAAGGATGTGATGCCCGCATCATGCTCATGACTGACATCATCCAGAAAATCGGGTTCAATGTCTAAAATGGCATTAAGATTAAAGCCGCGTATATCAAGAATTTCACTGATGTCGGTTTTGCCAAAATGAACCTGTGCGATAGGTGATCTGGCATTGATTGCACGTAATCTTGCTTCCAACTCAATGACTTCTGCCGGTGTTATCAAGTCGGTCTTGGATATCAATAATCGATCGGCAAAGCCAACCTGTTCTTCCGCCTCATGATTATCGTCAAGTTGTTTAAGAGCATGCTTGGCATCTACGACAGTAATAATTGCATCCAGCAAATAATATTCACTAATCTCTTCTTCAACAAAAAACGTTTGCGCAACCGGAGCCGGATCTGCCAAACCTGTCGTTTCTATGATGACCCGCTCAAAATGCAATGCTCCTTTGTCGCGTTTCTCGGCTAGCTCACCCAAAATGCGTACCAAATCACCGCGCACGGTGCAACAAATACAGCCATTGTTCATTTCAACGATTTGCTCTTCACCTTGAATGAGCAAGTCATTATCAATACCGGCTTCGCCGAATTCATTTTCAATAACGGCAATACGGTGACCATGATTCTCAGACAGAATACGATTTAAAATGGTCGTTTTTCCGGCACCTAAAAAACCTGTTAAAATCGTGACGGGTACTGGTGTAGAGGGGTTATGATCAAACATTAAGCTGTCCTGTGAGTTATAAATAGTTATTGGTACACACGATGCGTGAGTTTCCTAGCCAAAATCAAGCGTTAACAATAACCGACGCGGCAATGCCTGATTGACCTGCGGCGAACGGTGTACTGCGCCGTGTTGTTCATTACCTTCCCAGGCATTGCCTTTCAGTAAGCCTACCGCGTAGGTCGGCATGATATGAACCGCGTCCCGGTCTAAAATAAGTCCGGAATGTTCATCCAGTAGTCCGGCAGATGCGCTGCCTAATTTTATATGATCAACATAAACATCCTCCAGCCATTCGGTGCCCATACCGCCATAAGTACAAACCAGGCGACAAGTAACCGAATCCACATGAAAACGTGGGCACATAGGATTATCGAGTGTACGCAATCGCAAGCCCACCCGCTTTAAATCAAATAAATCACTAAAGATTACCGCCAGACGGCCAACATCCATGCAAAAATCACGGTAACCCGGTAAATGCTCTGCGTTTTTAATCAGGTGTGAAAAATCAAATTCAGACGGTTTAATATTCTCAACAAAGCTGACTTCATTTTTTGTTGACAACAAGGTGTTAATAAAACTTTCCAGCGCACTATCAACTGATCGTTTGACTATACAAATATTGATATCCGACTCATAGATAGCTGACAAATCAGCCAGTTCATCAGAAAGAAACGCATGCGCATATCGAGGAATGGAAATAGATTGTAAATTAGCCACCATGGCAGGCCTCATTGACTCAGTAACGTGTTTTCAAGAATGATAACTGACTGCATAAAGCCAATCCCCAAGCCAAAAATAGTGGTTTGTCCCACCAGATTGGCTATCGAAGAATGCTCATGCAGCGCGGGTATCATGTCGGTAGCGGCAATATATATAAAACCGCCGGCAGCAATCGGTAACAAAAAAACCAGCGATGACTCAGCCAACTGGCCGAACAACAAGGCAAAGACAGCACCAACCACTACGGTCAGTGAACAATAAAAATTGTACAACACCGCTTTGGCCGGCGAATAACCGCCATAGACCAAGGCCCCAACATCGCCTATTTCTTGTGGAATTTCATGGGCAATAATCGCCAAGGTCGTGGTAAAGCCCAGCACAGGATCTACCAAAAAACTGCCGCCTATCAAAATACCGTCGACAAAATTATGTACGGCATCGCCCATTAGATTCATCTTGGCGATCGGGCGAATATCATCCGGTTGGCCTGGCAGATGAATGTGATGGTCATGACGCCAGCGCACCAGTTTTTCCAGTACAAAAAATAAAAGCATACCCAGCAGCACCGTTAAACAGACTGTGGAGATTGACCCTTGCCGCTGAACGGCATCCGGAATCAGGTGAATAAAAGCGTCGCCCAACAATACGCCTACCGCCAACGCAACCAAATAAGGAATAATGCGCTTAAGACGTTCGGGTTCAATCCACAAGGCAAACAAACCTGATAAAGAGGTGATACTGACTAAAAAACTTGCGCCGATAGCGCCCGCAACTACTTCAAAAGAGAGATTCATGGTTATTTATGATCTGGATAATTTGTTTGGGGCATCGTATTTTTGTGCCCCACTAATAAAAACCCCAAACCTATCAGCAAGACTGCGTCTGTTGTATAAATAATGTAATCAGGATTACTCATCAGCCAACCATACCGGAAAAGCATCCGAATAGGTTTCCCAAACAGCTTTACCGGCAGCCAGTTCACTGTCCGTCAACAAACATTGATCCAATTCCTGAAGTGCTTGATCAACATTAATATTTTGGCCAATAAAAACCAGCTCTTGCCGACAGTCGCCAAAAGGTATTTGCCAGTTGGACTGAATATCAGCAATCATCTCTTCAGGCCATTCTGCTTCTGGCACAGACGCCCACCAACGACCGGCGCATCCATGCTGCATAGTGCCACCCGCTTGTGACCAGTTCCCCACCCAATCCGGTCTTGTAGCCAACCAGAAAAATCCTTTGGAGCGTAGCAACGTGCCATTATTCCAATCGTCTCGGTGCAGATAATCGTAAAAACGTGTGGTATGGAACGGTCGACGGGCGTTATAAGTGAAACAACCAATACCGTACTCTTCCGTTTCAGGCTGATGCGTTCCACGCATTTCTTGCAACCACCCGGGTGACTGCTCTGCTTGCTCAAAGTTAAAGCGACCGGTGTTCAACAATTTATGCAGTGGCGCGTTACCCATAATCATCGGGATAATCTCGGCATCCCGATTTAGGGATTTAAGAATGGCTAATAAATTAGCCAGCTCGTCAGTACACACCAAATCGGCTTTTGAAATTAAAATAACGTTACAAAACTCAACCTGCTCGACCAGTAAATCAGCGATATTACGTTCATCATCAATGCCCAATTCGGCATTAATGTCTTTTAGTGATTGCGCTTCCAGATAATCACGCATGAAATTAACGGCATCAACGACTGTCACCATCGTATCCAGCCTGGCAATATCCGACAAACTAACACCGTCGTCATCACGAAAGGTAAAGGTTTCGGCAATCGGCATAGGCTCTGCGATACCGGTTGATTCAATCAGCAAATAATCAAAGCGGCCGGCCTTAGCCAATTCAGCAACTTCGACCAACAAATCTTCACGCAACGTACAACAAATGCAGCCATTACTCATTTCTACCAGTTTTTCTTCGGCGCGATTAAGAACTCCCTCGTTTTTTACGAGCGCGGCATCAATATTAATTTCACTCATATCATTGACGATTACGGCTATTTTTAAGCCCTCTCGATTGGCAAGAATATGATTAAGCAGCGTGGTTTTACCTGCCCCTAAAAAGCCGGATAAAACCGTAACGGGTAATAGTTTTTCAGTCATAAATATTTTTAAGCTTATTGTGATGTAATTGTTGGTTGATTTTACTTGTGCATAGCCAAGTAGTTTGCCCGCTTGATTAATAACGATAATGTGTAAGGTGCAGCTAGTGTGTGCTTGACACGCTCAGTTATTTTGATGGCTTTATAGATTTTTGATAGTTTCATTATTAATTCTTCCCCAAATGAATTTACGATGTAAGGTAATTATCTTGCAGTGACCTGAGTACAAAAAAATCATCTAATATTAGCCGCTATTGCTAAGCGCAAGCATGCAAGACGGCTGTTACAACTAACATAAGTAATTGTGCTAACTTTAAAATATATTCATTAAGTGTTATGTTATAACATACCTAATGTGCTCGTCAATTACTCTTCTTTCAGTCAGCATTTCAGCGTGTTGGCGCTATTGGAAATATTTTTGTGTTTTCGAAGTGTTCGGCGACAATTACCCTGTCCGGGTCGTATTGTTTAATTTACACATACCATCCGAATTAGTCAGTAAAACGGACACTTAATATGGAAAAAATTCAACGCCGTTTGATAGTTGAAGATGGTAGACAGGAATAAGACAGGGGTGGAAAAATGACAGACATAAAAAAGCTCCGATCAGATCGAAGCCTTTAGAATTCATGGTGCCCAGAATAGGGATCGAGCCGTCGAGACGAGGATTTTCAGTAACCGGCTCCAAAAAAGGTCAGAAACAGATTTACAGAGCTTATTATAAGCTGCTGTAGAAGCATAGACTCTTCAATTTCCGAATTGCAGATCGCCATGACTGTCCGGTTTAGGGAAGTATAAATTCATACTCGAATGTCTCGTTTGGGTCGTTGGCTGTCAATGGCGACAGCTAACTTTATATTAATCGGAGCCAACATAAGTTGGTTTTAAAATACAATAGGCGTGTTTTATGGAAATAAGATATTGCGCTTTATTGATCAGTTCTCTTTCGGGGAGATTGACCTTGAATTGTGGCCACGATAGCTCTATGTCCGCCTTGGTTCCGATGTTCGCACAAGTAAATACCTTGCCAGATTCCCAGGTTAAGAGCGCCATCAGTAATCGGCATACTGACACTGCAACCCAGTAGGCAATTTTTTATGTGGGCAGGCATATCGTCGTCGCCTTCATAGTCGTGCCGGTAATAAGGCGCATTTTCAGGCACAAACTTGTTGAAATGACTTTCCAAATCTTGGCGTACGGTGGGGTCGGCATTTTCATTAATCGTCAACGATGCCGAAGTATGCTTAATAAAAAGATGCAACAAGCCGCAGTCTATTGATCTTAGTTCCGGAATAGCCCTTACTATTTCATCGGTGATGAGATGGAACCCTCGGGCTTTTGCTGATAATTTAAATTCTTTTTGCACCCACATTAATAAAACCCACGGCATTAAGTTGATCAACCCACTGCAATGGTCATTGCATGGTGATTATTGAAGACTTATAGTACAGGGTCGGGGCAATAATGCTCAACAACATAAATTTACAGGGTGCTTTAGTGATGAGTTTTGCTGTTTTACAAAACCAGTATTTGAAGACCCGGCCAAAGAAAATAGCCTTAGCTTTTACCCGCATAATTGGTTTAATCTTGGTAACGCCGCTCTGTGGGTTTTATTGAATTATGAATACGCTTTATGGCTTATCCGTGAAGTAGCTATGACCAGATTATCTATCCTGTGTTCTCTCATGCTTGCCTGTGCCTCCATGACCTCGCAAGCGTCCGTGCCGGAACTTGATCTCTCAGTCACAATAAATTCAGGCGCCAATGACTTATCTGCCGAGGCAATTCTTATCGTAGAGGCCGGTAAAAAGTATGTATTTGGGCTTGCCCCCGGATTGGACGTTGATACTGCCGAGGTAGATGCGGTTGAAGTCCCTGTCCGTAAAATCGGGAATGCCGCTCAGCCCCGCTTTGAACTCAAGCTGCCCAAGCAATTTTCGGCACATCAATTGAGAATTCGCTATCACGGACACCTGTTAAAACTTGATCCGGCCTCTGACCATCGCGATACCCTCGCGTCCTTGCCACCCATGGCGTCTGTCGAAGGTAGTTTCTTGCCCACCGGGAGCGGCTGGTATCCGGAGCCGGGGAAGTTTTTTACTTATCGGCTGACCATTCAAACGTCTGCGGAGCAAATAGCGGTGGCACCGGGCACGCCAGGCCACGAGGCGTTAACTGGGGATACCCGCAAGGCCGTATTCGTCATGGATCACCCGATTGAAGGCATCGATCTCATGATAGGGCCTTACGTCTTAAAGGAGCGTGTCGTTTCGATCAATACCGCTACTGTTACGTTGCGAACCTATTTTCATCCCGATCTCGCCGATCTCGCCGAGGGCTACCTGGATGCTGCAACGACCTATCTGACCCGCTATTCAAACCAAATTGGCGCGTACCCCTATAGCCACTTCAGTATCGTGTCCAGCCCCTTGCCAACAGGACTCGGCATAAGCTCACTGACCTACCTTGGCCGCGAGGTACTCAAACTACCCTTCATCAAAACCACGTCTCTGGGTCATGAGGTCTTGCATAATTGGTGGGGTAATGGCGTGTTTGTCGATCCGGGCCAGGGTAACTGGTCGGAAGGTCTCACGACTTTTATGGCTGACTATACTTTTAAAGAGGATGAGGGGCCTGAAGCAGCAAAGGCTATGCGCTATGGCTGGCTACGCGATAGACAAGCGCTCCCTCGGGGGTGAAGAACAGGCGCTGTCCAGCTTCCGTTCACGGCATCATGTTGCCTCGGCCAATGTCGGCTACGGTAAAGCGGCCATGCTGTTCCTTGCTTTGCGCAGTCGAATCGGTAAGGAAAACTTTACGGCGGCTCTACGTCAATTTTGGCTTCACTATCAGTTCAAAGAGGCCAGCTTTAACGACCTGCGCCTAGCGTTTGAAAAGAGCTCGGGCGAAGATTTATCCAGTTTTTTTGCGCAGTGGCTCAACCAGACCGGTGCTTCCCGATATTCATTGAACCCGGCATTTTTTGATGGCACAAAATTACACCTAACCATTGGCCAGTCACTCCCTAACCAGAGCATGCACCTGCCGCTGCGAGTCTATTCCGCCGAAGCTCAGGAAGACTTCTTTTTGGATCACACCGGCAAACAGTTTACAGCCCTGTTAACGCCCGGATTACCGCCGCTCACACTAGCCATAGATCCCGACTTTAAGGTGTGGCGGGCGCTTGCCCCGGAAGAAGCGCCCCCAATCCTCCGCGAGGCGGTTGTCAGCAAGCGTTTGGCCTTGCTGGTGCTAAACGATAAACTGACAACAGCGGCGCTGGCATTTACCAAAGCATTCGCCGAAGGTGAGGTAGAAAAACTGTCAATACGGCAAGCCATGAAGGAAAAGTTTGTCATCGTTTTTGGTACGGCACAAGCGCTTGACGCCTGGCTGGCACGCAGCAAACTACCGCCTCGACCAACGTCCGTTTCAGAAGGTGACACGCAAGTATGGATGATCAACCCTCCCACTCAACATGTTCTCGTGGTTTCAGTTCCTGATCAGGAGGATAAAGCGCAACTGTCGCTGGCGACGATTGGCAAACGCTTGCCGCATCTGACACGATACGCTTGGGTAACTTTTGAGAACGGACAAACCCTGCATCGAGGGACTTGGCCGGTAGCGTCGCCACACACATTAATTAAAAATAAATGAGATTAGATACCCATGAGAGACGTAGACGAACTCTTTACTGCGCTGGCAAAATCAGCTTTCCGGAGAAAATTCCAGCTCCAGGGTAAAGACCTTGAGTATCTCCATAACAAAGGTTTGACCACCGTTCTCAGCCATGCCAACGACTTTATTACTAAGCGGCTAGCGCCTGCGTTTCCTGAAAAAGACGGTAAGCAAACACCGTTTCGTGGGCACCCTGTATTTATTGCACAACATGCAACGGCCTGTTGTTGTCGTGGCTGTCTGGAAAAATGGCATCAAATTCCCAAGGGGCGTTCTTTAAGCGTTGATGAGCAGGCGTACATTATCAACGTATTGAAATGTTGGCTTCTGGAAGCATTACACCGCTATGAAATCAACCAATAGCGTAAACTAAAACCAATCTGATCACTTAGGCATCTGTTTAAGCGACTCAACCCTATCAACTCAACAGAGGTATTTATGCTTGTGTTCCTTGAACATCTCATTGTAACAGCCGTCTTATTGCTGCTCGTGTCCAACCTCGTCCGCGGCGTTTATGTGCAGGATTTTGGATCCGCACTCGTGGGTGCGCTTGTTCTCGGTTTCGTGAATGCCGTTGTGCGACCGCTGATGGTACTGCTCACGTTGCCGTTCACGATTCTTACCTTTGGGTTCTTTCTTTTGGTGGTCAACGCGCTTATGCTTTGGTTAATGGCAGCGCTGGTGTCGGGTATCCGTGTTCAAGGTTTT
>CAIUYS010000026.1 GCA_903903365.1 uncultured Methylococcaceae bacterium | reverse complement strand
TTGTGTAAGGTTAAATCTGTAGCGTCCGATAAGGTATTCCTTAGCCGGATTGAATTATTTGCTACGAACGGCTAAACCTTTGCTGCCTGTTTTAAGTCGGCAGACCCTGACGGGTTTTCGATTTAAAGCGCAAGAAAAATATCAAAATCAGACCTGACAGGATTATAAAGTCCGTCAGGTCTGCCTCCTGTCAATCACAAACACTCCAGATGACCATTAAAATCTGGCAACGACCCAACACTTGCCGTGTTTTAAAAAGGCATAGTTGATGTTGCCGCATTATTTTATATCGGTTTTCAGAAATTAAACGTCTACATTCAATCCCTTCAATTGATGCATCTGTTAGTATCGAAATTATTTTTTGATTCACTATAGCGCCGTGAGTGCTATCGAATTGTTGATTTTTAGGCTTAAATTTCAGCTAACGGGCTATTGATTGGACAATTAGTTTATAATTAGCGCCATTCTAGGTAGTAACACGGTATAAACAGTCATCGTTTTCATGTCATCATTAAACTCTGGTTATTGTAATTACGCGGCTTTTAAGCCTTTAGAGCAGCAGAAAAAATCACGTTTTATTGCTGGCTTGTTGTTGGCAGTGGTGGTGGTGTTGCATAGTGCTTTGGCGTGGTATTTATTAAGCACACCTAAAATAGAACTTAAGAAGCCGTTGATTGTTATGGAGGTGGCGATGTTGACAAAACCTGAGCCGGTTTTAAAAGCAGCGGCAAAAGAACCACCACCCGCGCCACCGCCCGTTAACAAAGAACCCATAAAACCCAAGGTCGTTGTAAAGCCACTGCCGGTAAAAAAACCGGTTGTGGTTAATAAATCTGTTCCATCACCTGATATAAAAGAAATTATTCCCGTACCCAAGTTTGAGCCGGTACCCATGGTCAATTCTGCGCCCGCAGCTGTTTCGCCAGCACCCTCAGCGTCATCAAGTTCACACTCTACGGCTAAAATGACAACAACAGGGCAGGGACATGATGACAGTAAAACAGTGGTTTCTGGTGTGGTGCCATTGCTTCGTGTGCCGCCCAAATATCCTGCTCGCGCAGCCACCCGGCATATTGAAGGTTGGGTGACCGTAGAATTTACCATTCAAACAGACGGAACAGTGGCTGAGGCTATCGTGGTTAGCGCAGAACCTGAAGGTATTTTTGATGAGGCTGCCCTCACTGCCATTGGCAAGTGGGAATTTAAGGAAAAAATGGTCAATGGCGTGGCGGTAACGCAACGAGCGGTGCAACGCTTACAATTTAAACTTGAACACTAACTTTTAAAAAATTGATACAAGGAAATCACTGAATGTCCCTACATATGCATATTGCCCCCGAACTCATTATTGATGGAACTCTTTATACCTTACTGATTTTTTCAGTGATCACCTGGACACTCATTTTTTTTAAACTTTGGCAGTTTATTAACAACAGTCGTTGCAATGAGCGCTTTGAAAGTGCGTTTTGGCGTTTGTCTGATTTAAAACAAGCCAAAGAGCTGTCGCCTGAATTATCCAAAGGTTCGCAAGCGCGACTGGCGTATCAAGGTTTGACGTGGCTGGAGGAGCATGAGCGTTCAGCAGGAACCCGGCTTAAGCACAGTGGTGATTCGACAGAATTGCTGGAACAAGCTTTGCGCGTACAGTTGCAACAAGAACAACATGCCATGGAAGGCGGTTTAACATTGTTGGCCAGTATTGGTAGCACGGCGCCTTTTGTCGGTTTGTTTGGCACGGTATTGGGTATTATGCAGGCCATGCACGATATTACTGAAAGCGG
>CAIUYS010000025.1 GCA_903903365.1 uncultured Methylococcaceae bacterium | reverse complement strand
GTTATTTTGTCATTATATTAATTGTTTTAATTGTGTTACAAAAAATGATTGAACGCTGCGGATGGCAATAGCTGGATGGGATGGGATGGGAAATTTTACTGCATTTAATCAGTAGATTAGCTTACATTATTAGCGCAGTGATGCTGTTGGGGTAACCGCAAGGTTGAATCGCTCTTTTTGCAAGCTAACAGTCTATGGGTCAACCGCAATAGAAAATCGTTTTTTTTTTTGCTTCCCGTGAAGGTCAGCTATGGATAAAAAACCTGACGTTTATTTACAGTAACTGTCGGTCAGCTCATGGCCGTGAGTTGTCGGTCGCAGTTTACTTAATTGCAATCTTCGCACCTTTGTTTTCATCATCGGTAGCCATAATTAACCCACTTGGCGTAAAAACCAGTGCCTCAATTTTAATATCTTCACTTTCATAGGTAGCCGCTGGGGTGATTTTTTTGGAGGGTAACCACTTGCCCTTTTTTGTAAACGAACCTATTTTGTAAAGTGCCGATTTAAAAAAACCGTTATCACCCGGGTCAGACGCAGCACTTACCCATACAGCCCCCTCACTATTTATAGCTATATCACTGATAGAGCGAAGATTAGTTTCTGGATAAGGCGCTTTAAAATTAAATGTACTTGAAGATTTTTTTAGGCTGTTTTTTTCAATGTTGAAACTAGACCATGAAAATTTGGCGGGGGTTTTATCATCGCCTCGTTCGGCCCATGCCAATAGACAGTGTTTCTTGATGCAGTGCAGGGCCAAACCTTCCATATTGCTCTCAGCAGTGGCGGTAGGAATGTCAAACTGCGCTATCGTTTTACAGGCAATTTTATCAGGATCTAGTTGGATTCGGGTTACTTTGCCTTTACTTTCCAAAACCAGATAGTCGTTTTTATGGCTTGGAATTGCTGTGATAGCCTCTAAATCTATGGGTAGGCTTTGATCACACCACTTAATCGGGGATAGGGTGGGGCTTTGTTTGTTTTGCCAGTTTACGATGCTTAACCGAGGCTGATCTGATTTTTTATTATCGTGAACAACCAAGAAGCGGTCGCTATCAATTGCGGCAATTCCAGATATGCTTAGCGTCTGTTGATCAGACAAAGAATGCCATTCTTCCGCCCAAACCGTTGATGCAACAAAAAACAGAAAAACAGAAAATAAACGGATATTGTTTGGCATGATGAAAACAGACTCCTGAGTAATTTTTTAATGAATTTTATTTATGATTGGTTTCATTTTTTATTTTCAGCCATAGCTTTGTAATAAGCACGCCAGAAGCATCATCCGGATGCACAACGCCGCATGATGTAAAATGTTGAGGTGATTTCTTGGCTTTTTCAATGGCAAACTTCTGTGAGTCTTTATAATATGAACAACCTTCACATTCCGAATTGCGGATTTCAGCACAACAACGAGGGCAAATAAGCGTCATCCCCTTTAATAAGCAGCCCCGCTTACCCTTTGCATGTGAGCAAATAAAATATTTTTGGTTCATACACTTCTGTTGGGTTCTATTGTTCTTCTAATTTATTGATATTTTATACATTTCAACAGAAAATATAAATTTTCATCTATCCATATCAATACCGACAGAATACATGATTGCTTTGATCCTCCGGTTTGGCCGTGAGTTACCCGTTTCTCTACATCAAGATCAACGACAGCTTTCTGGAAACGCTTGCGTCGGTACCCCCCAATATTGCCAGTCATTCTGATGTTATTTTGGAAAAAAAGTAAAGCTCATCCCGCTTATATATCAGGCAGACCAGCGGATTTCTCGGTGTCGTTGTTTAAACCTCGCATAAGCATAACAAACCAGATAGAGAAGTATGAGCTGTTCCATCCAAACACCGGAGACCGTCGTCCGGTCGTATCCATACAGGCGAAGAGAATTGGAAAAATATACATCAACGAAGGTTTAATTAACTCTGGACGATTTGCTCCAGGCGGAATCCATCGATATCCGTTCTTACCTGCACCCACAGCGGCAAATGATCGGAGAGTTGATACGTGAACTCCGCCTTAGTCATTCCCTGGGGGAACAGCTCGACAATGTAAGTTTCTTCAATATAAAAATCAAGCACTCCACCTGAATGGCTGAAATTCTCCGGGTAAATTGGATGGTGAAAAATCTGGTCATAGCGTTTGTCTTTCTCCAGATTACTACCGTGATTCAAGCCCAACAGAGCCGATGGTATCTTCAACCCATGCCGAGTAATCGCTCCAAACATTGGGCTTTCGCGCGATGGAATATTGAAATCCCCCATGACAATTAAATCCTTATCCTCAGAAGTTTTCTCAAGCCGCTTGGCTTCAATCCAGTCAGCCAATCGTTCCAGTTCGCCTTGTCGGGCAGGATCATTGTCACCCCAACGAATATGCGTGGTCAACGCCACGAAATCGAAGCTGCCGGATTTAAACGAAGCCAAATAAGGACTGCGCCAGAACGACGATTCGGGCAAATATTCAAAGCCCTTTTTAACCCGTGGTTGATTGGCTTCCGCCGCCAGGCCGTTAAAGGTAACTGCACGTTTGTCATATAGATAGGCGATGCGCTCTCGGTTACCACCCGCATCGGAAATCATATCCGAATATACCGCCCGCCAATAAGGCCCGAGAATTTCCAGCACTCGACCAAGATCGCTGAGGTTATCTCTAAGCTCGACTAATCCGATCAAATCGAATTGGCCGAGAATCTCTGCAATATAGTGAATCGCGGCGATGCTGCGTTTCTTCTTACCGAATTCACGAATATTCCAGGTCGCGATATTAATGGTTTCGTCTAGTTTTGACGATGGGATGTTTGCTGCTTTAATGCGTTCTTTTAGTTTGAGAAGGCCGTTTGCAATTTCAGCAGATACTTTTCCGTGATTCATAGTGTTTAACCTTCTGCCATGCCCGACAGTTAATTTTCCAAAAAAAATCCAAGCGTTAAGGTAATTAAAACCCAAGAGCTTTCTCGATTAAAATAACACGATACACTCCAATTTCATTATTGTTGGCTGGCTTTCGCTATTCACTCATTTCGAAAAACATTGAAATCGCAAATCCTTAAAACTATCATTCTTAACAAATCAATATTGGCAAACTCGATAGGCAAGCCCCGACATTGTAAGAATCCACTCTTCCGATATTTACGAATGCCTAGTTACAAGAATGATCTGACATTCACTGAAAACAGGGCAGAATGACTATAATGGCTGCTATCTGTTATTCTTCAGTTTCAAAAAGCCAATCTCTATAGCGGCCATTCAGATTTGTAATATTTTTAACGGGATCACGGTCGCCACCCGACCCAAAAGCGACATTGGGATATGGATTTAGGCTTCCCGATACCGGTCATTGGCAAAGTAAGTAGTAGTACGTAGTTGGACCCAAATCTGCTTCGGATAACAGGCGTCATACCGGCAAGCCGATAAAAATTAACTGGCTTGCTAGTCGGTGCGCGCACGCTCAATCTCGCAGTAGCCCTCGCTGTAATTGGATACAAAACCACGCGGTCGTAATCGCCAATAGCCAGCGTCCGCCCATTTCGCAAAACCGGCCAAACCCACAGAATCGACATTTCAATGACCAGCGGAACCAGGGCGTGCAATAAGTGAGCTGATGATTTCAACTCGGTTCCCGCCGGAATGAATTGACCGGCGTTTAGGTAAACAGGGCGTAGCAGCCAGACGGATAATTCAAGCGCATAATTAAGTTGGGCTGCTGGCTTCATTAGCTTCAAGCTGGGGGACATGTCGGCGCTCATCGCCATAATGACCGCTTTCAGCAACGGAAACAGGCCTTTCTCCAGCCACTCGCCAAAATACCAAACCAGGCTGGACAACACCAGCCAGGCCAACAAGGCTGTGCGCAAGGATTCGAGGTAGCTGGCAATCCGGGCAAGCTCCTCAACGATGCCGGCATTGCTCTTAAGTGGAGGCCTTTCGCCGCAGGATTTACATTTCAACAACGTAAGGCTCTTTCCTCCGCCAGATAGCGTGTAAAAGTCATGATCAGTCTGTTTCGATTTAAGCTTTGGCTCAATGCCGTAATTCGCGCATGCCGGGTTCTTACAAAAGCTGGCTACCTACTTAAGGCGGGACAGTTTAAGGTTAAACCGTTCGCTGAGCGGAGTCGAAGCGGACAACTCGCTTCGACTCTGCTCACCGAATGGTCTCTTTTTATGCTTTATCATTAAGTTAACCGTATTGACGGTTAAGCCTTTTTGCTTGTCCCGTCTAAAGTTGGTAGCCCAAAAGTTGTATTGTATGCCCGAGACAGCAGGTGGAATGCGAGGAGGCTTTGTTCGAAGGGGTGGCCTGTCAACATCCGAGTCTGCACATGATTTTATCTTTGACATGGATCGCCCTGATGAGCCATTTGCGCTGCCCTGTAGCCTTTCATTTATCTAGCCTACAGAGCGACCTAAAAATCGTTTACCCCAAATTTTCACGGTAGAATCAGGGTTTGAGAGATACGATCACGGTTATTTTCGGGTTTTCACCCCAAGAAAT
>CAIUYS010000024.1 GCA_903903365.1 uncultured Methylococcaceae bacterium | reverse complement strand
TTGGTTGGTTTGTGTGGTTTGTTGGCAGGTGCATTATTAATGCGCCTGCTCAATGGCCAAGACAAAGCCGCTATTGCCAAACTCTTAACCGACCTTGCCGTCTCTGATGAAAAGTTCAAGCAGTTTCAAAATAAAGAGTCTGAATTCAGACAGTTGCAACAACTCTATGTAGAGTCCAAAACCCAAACTGCCGAATTGCAAACGCGCATGTCCGAGCAGGTAAAAAACGCGGAAGAGAAATTGAATCTGTTAAAAGATGCAGAGACTCGGCTTAACAACCAGTTTGAGAATTTAGCCGGTAAAATTTTCGATGAACGTAACCGCCAATTTACGGAGCATAACAAAACCAGTCTGGATCATATTGTCAGGCCGTTACGCGAGCAGTTAGGCGAATTTAAACAACGCATAGAAACGGTTTACGACAACGAAAACAAAGACCGCAGCTCCCTGCGCGAGGAAATTATTTCGTTACGGCGTGATACCGCGCAAATGAATCAGGAAGCGCTTAACCTGACCCGTGCCTTAAAAGGCGATAAAAAAACCCAAGGTAATTGGGGCGAGATGATATTGGAAACCGTTCTGGAAAAGTCGGGACTTAGAAAAGGCATAGAATACGAAACTCAGAGCGCGTTTCGTGATGAAGATAACAAGCTCTTTAAGCCTGATGTGATTGTTCGTTTACCTGAAGACAAAGATATTATTATTGATTCAAAAGTGTCCCTGGTCGCTTATGAACTGCACTGTTCAACCGACGATGACGCAGAACGTGTAGCGGCGTTAAAACAGCATACTGAAGCCGTACGTACACATATTAAAGGTCTGAGTGCCAAAGATTACTCCGGACTGAAAGGCTTGCGGACGCTGGATTTTGTACTGTTGTTTATGCCGATAGAAGCGGCTTTTATCGCCGCGTTTCAGGCCGATGAACGTTTATTTACCGATGCCTTTGAGCACAAAATAATCGTCGTCACGCCCACTACGTTACTGGCGACACTACGCACCATCGAAAATATTTGGCGCTATGAGCGTCAGAACGAAAATGCCCGGGCGATAGCCGATAAAGCCGGTATAGTTTATGACAAAATACGCGGTTTTGTAGAAGACCTGGATAAACTGGGCAAACAACTAAGCACTGTCCACACGACTTACGATGGCGTGATGAACAAATTAACCCGGGGCAATGGCAATTTAATCCGCCAAGCCAGTAGCTTTGTTGATCTGGGCGTCAAAGTTAAAAAAACAATACCCAAAAATATAACTGAACAAGCCGGGGTTGAGATTGAAGAAAGTAAAAATCAATCAATAACCGATGAAAATTTTTAAGGATATGCGTTGAATGCAACAGCAATAAAGATTCTGGTTGTATGTCTATGGTTCGAATAGGATCTAATTCTGATCGTGGTGTCATTAAATTTAATTAATGCATAATAAAAACTTACGTCATTATTTTGGTTAACTGATTTGTTAATATTTATGATAATTTTATTCATAATTTCGAAAATTCAGATTTTTTTTTAATTATCTCATATATTTTTATTAATTTACTTTTGTTATGGAAAATTTAGGCTATATCCAAAAATGAATATGCCCAATTTCGCAGGATTTCTGTTCATTTATAAGGCGTAAAAATAGACACGTAGCTCTAAACTGGTTGCGGTTAACAATAGCGTAAGCTAAATTGTCGGATTATGTTGCACTGATCCAACATTGGTTTTCCGCATGGTGACCGCTCAGAGTATAAATGCCACAGCAATAAAGATTCTGGTTGTATATCTATGGTTCGAATAGGATCTAATCCTGATCGTAGTGTCATTAAATTAAATTTAATTAATGCATAATAAAAACTTACGTCATTATTTTGGTTAACTGATTTGTTAATATTTATGATGATTTTATTCATAACATTGCCCATCAGCGAGATAAAAAAAAGGCACTTATTGCTAAGTGCCTTTTGAGGGGGTAACACACAGGAGAGGCAGAACATTTATAATAATTTAAGCAGTTACTATGCCAATGCCGTATAGGCCCTTATTAAATAAGGAAACATGCCTTAACGTGACTCGTTTTTTTATCATGACAAACATTTTTTGCCCCATTTTAAGCAGCAATGGTGGTAATTATGTGTCAACTTGGTGCAATTGTAAGTGACTTTGAGGGTTATAAAGCAGAGTGTACCAAGAATCGATCGTTATCCCCGAAGGCAGTCAATAAACGATTTTATTGCTTTTTTCAGTCGATCGGTTAAAGGACGGCAATGCCATTAAGTTAAGCTAAAGTTTTTTATAAAACTGGAATGCAACAGCTTCAGATATTTTACTCCGGATTGTATTGTATTATTACGATGTTTAACTTAGCGGCATTAGACTGCAAGACATTGGATAAATCTAAATGATGCATTGCAGTGCGGCGTTGCGAGGAAATAACCAAAATTGCGACTACCCATTCAAAGCGGGACGATTTTACAAATACCATTCCTTCAATCGAAGGTATCTGTTACAGCTTAAGTTGTTAGCTATTAGCTGGTTACTTTTAAATAGTAAAATTCGATCCCCCACCTCTTTAAAAAAGAGAGGGGGGATTATTTTATTAGATAAATCCCTCTGCCCTGAGATTGTCTGTTTCCAAGGCAATGGGCTTGCTGCAAAAATTTCGCGTGGATCTACAAACCCAACGGATTATTGGGGTCGACACCGTCCATAAAGGGCAAGCGTCGATCCTGATTGGTCAGTTGATATATCTTGCCTAACCAATTATTGAAAACGGCTTTTGCCGTATCTTTCCAGGTGTTGTCAATATGCTCCAGCACCAACGCCTCAGGAAAAGAATCGAGTGCTTTACCGGACTGCCTGACCGATCGGACATGTTGTTCATAAGCGAACAATAGTTGCTGCACCGTTTCGTTAAAATAATGCTCTGGAAACGGTGGGTAGTCTGCTATTTCCCGATGATAAAAGCGCAGTACTTCGCGTTTATATTCTTTTAACAAACTAATGTCATCGTATTCGGGATGCCCCTGAAAGAACACAATCCGAAAGCCATCGGGACTAACCGCAAGATGTACCCCTGCTTCTTGACTGGCTGCTAGAATCTTAAGCCCGCAGCGCTCCATGTCACTTTGAAATATTTCATTAAACCGAGAATGAGGCACATCAAAACGGGTGTTAATTTCTGCAACCAAGGGATGATTTCGGTTGGTGAGTTTGTGGGAAAACACGCCCCAACGTTTTGCGGGCAAGCGGGCGCGCTTAATACCATAGCTGTATTGAATAACGGCATGAGTAGCCAGGCATGAACACAGTATGGAGGTGACATTTTCCTTGGCCCAAGAGAAAACATCCATCAGCGGCTCCCAGAAATCTTCTTCGGGCAGACTCGGGTGGGTCACATTGGCACCACTGATAATCAAGGCATCCAGACCATCCCGTTTTATTTGCTCAAAAGACTCATAATATTTATCAATATGCGCCTGCGCTTCGGGGCTTCTTTTCAGGCCCGCTACGGTAAAAGGATGGACATGAAACTGTACAATTTGGTTACAGGCTCCCACCAAACGAAAAAATTGCCGCTCTGTTGCTTCCAATGCAGCATCGGGCATGATATTGAGCAAACCGATATGCATTTCCCTGATGTCTTGTTGACTGGCGCGATCCGATGCCAATATTTCTTCACCTTCTTCATGCAGGCGTTGAAAAGTGGGTAAATCAATGTGTGCGACTAAAGGCATAATGGCTGATTAAATCTGTTCATGACTGTTTAGCCAAGGCATCGCTAATCAAGCGGATAAAATCAGCTTCATTTTTAACGCTGGCGACATCATTTGCATCAACTGTATAACCGTACTGATCGGCAATGGCCTGATAGCGTGGCAACCGGGATTTAAATAACTCGGGAAAAACCCAGGACACAAACTCATCAGGCGGCATGAAATCAGCGGAGGCATAATTTTTCAGGCGCATAAATTCAGTCAATTTTTCATCAAGAAAAGCTTCCCGATAATACAAGGGCTTGGGATCGGTTTTGGCCCGCTCAATAATGGTTTGTTCCAACGCTGACGGTATTTTAATGTAAATAATGAGCGTATTTTTAGCCAGTGTTTCCAACACCTCAGGGCTGTCCAACTCACAGACGCTACCACCGGCATCATTAATAAAATGATGGTAGCCGTAAATATCTTCCGCTTTATGGATAAATTCAGGCACATCATTCATGGCAGCAATTTCGGCCTGATGATGTAATTTTTGTCGACGCATAAACTCCTGCAAAGACAATCCGCCTTTATCAGGGTCGCCCACTTTACCTAAAAAAGTAGAAACCGGTGCAAGGTTATCAACGGTTATTTTGTTGGAAATATAAATAGAGTCAGACAATAATAATTCACGTAAAAACGGCACACTCATGGCCTGACGTTTAATATTATCCAGAATCGGCTCTCGCAGATATTTAGTACCTATCCGGTAATCACCGGAATAGTGAAACCACTTGGCTTTGGGTAATTTATTGGCTAATGTGGTTTTTCCTGCACCGGACATGGCTAGCAAGGTAATTCTTTTTGATGGCCAATCCAAGAATTCCTGGGGACTCATTTTCATGCAACAGTTTCCTTATTAATCCAGATAATTATCGATGTCCATGTCTTCGGCATTGGGCTTGTGCTCATCCGTGTCCGAATAGCCCAGATCATCCGCTTCAACGTCATCAAAAGGGGCGCTCCAGTCTTCAGGAGGTTCTATGTAGTCAAAAGTTGAGTTATACCAGCTGTCATTATCGTATTCACCAATATCACCATCAAGATATTGCACTTCGATTGAATCGTCATTTTCATCGATAGCAACCACTCTAAACTTCAGGTTGTTTTCTACATCTTTGTACCAGCTACCGATGATGGGGTCTGCTACTGTTGTCATGATGGATACCTCAAATGTTAGTCAAAATGTTCGATAGGAATAATAAATTAGCGAGCTATTATTAACCAAGCTTAAAAGATACCATTTTATTTTGCACTCGCTGAAATGCAATTGATATTTAATCGGTACCTAAAAAACGCCAATAATTATTAATTTAATAGTTATAAAGGAAGTATAGCTTTCTTGCAAGTGCGTAGTCTTCTACTTACATTTATTAAAAGCTTTCGGTTAACTATCAACAAACAACAACATTGTCATGAAGCCTGATGATACGCCTTGGATGCAATTTAATTGGCAGTTAAAGCCGGGGGTATTTTTTTCATGTCGGGAGGGGAAAGACTGTCCTGAGCGCGTCCTCTATGCCCATCGAATCTTAAGGATTATTGTTGAATAATTCAATTGATAAATTTAGATTGCTTAATGCATTGCAAAATAAATTCTATGATGGTAAAAATATATTTGTTGAACTATGATTTTAGCGTCTTTATTGCAGGTAGTATCAACAAACCAAATATTCTAAAATAATAATGAGGAGAGAATAATGAAAAAATTAGCATCCGTCTGTGCAGGATTGTTATTATGTTTGAGTACGTCTGTTTTCGCAGAAGAGCACCTTGATGCTGCGCTGGAACACGCCAACGCAGCGGTAGCTGAAGGTAAAGCGGGAAAAGCACCAAGCTTGGTCACACATGCGAAAGCAGCTCTGGATCATTCTCTGGCTGCTTCCCTCGTTGCCAAGAGCATACCAAAAAACCATATAGACGCAGCTTCCAACTCGCTACAAGAAGCCATTGATCATGGCAATTTGGGGCATGCACAACCCGCTACAAAATCTGCCGAAGAAGCGGTAGGACACCTTAACGCCGCTAAAAATTAATACTATCAAGACCAGGGAGGAAGGCGGGCAGAATATTCTGTCCGCTTTTTTTGCCTGAAACGGAGTTGTGTTTACTCCGTTAATGATTTTTTGATAATCACAGTCACTTCAAAGGTTTTAAGCGGCGCCACATTGTACTCAAAAGATCGATGGTAGATAAGTTTTACTTCGCTTTTATCGGCGGCAAAGGCATGAAGCGTTATCACTTCAACGCCACCCGACCCCATCATTTTATTGTTGGCAAAAAATTCTGTCTTAACTCGACTTAAAACATTTAAATCGAGCGGAATCAGCTCCCAAGCATAACCTGTCGTAGGATTTCCCGGCAATATAACGTGGAGCTCATCACCCACCCCTATTTCAACGGTTTTGCCGGAATCGTTTTCGTTTAATTTCATAGCTTGACCCGCCAAGGTGTTATCAACATTACCCAGCATCAGTGCAAAACATATAACTGCACCGGTTTGAATCCCTTTTGTAATAATGTAGCCAGCGACCTTATCCAAGCTTAACTTAACGTTAAGCCGGAAACGATCAAAATTATATCGATTCATCATACAACTATCCGCTTTAGTAGTTCGGTAAATGTTATTATAACGACATTTTTTTGTTCGACAGGCTTTATGCGTTTAGATATTCTTTGCATTATGCCACATCGGACCCAGGCAATTTGCATTTTTTAGATCACCAGAGCGTTGCCATGACAACATTTACAAACCATCAAAAACTGCTTGCCATTGCGCTTGAAGAAGCCCGTAGCGGACTGGCTCAAGGCGGCATCCCGGTCGGCGCGGCGTTGTTTTCCGCAGACGGCATCTTGCTCGGGCGCGGACACAACCGCCGCGTACAAGATGGTGACCCTTCAAGCCATGGCGAAACGGATGCCTTTCGCAAGGCCGGTCGCCAAAAAACCTACAAAGACAAAATCCTGGTCACTACCCTTGCACCTTGCTGGTATTGCAGCGGCTTGATACGTCAATTCAACATAGGCACCGTAATCATTGGAGAATCTGTCAACTTTTCTGGTGGTATTGATTGGTTGCGTCAAAATGGCGTCAACGTGATTGATATCAACTCGACCGAATGTATCGATATGATGGCCAACTTTATTAATACCCATAATGAGTTATGGAACGAAGATATCGGCGAGTCGTGATAAAGTCGTCCTCACTAAATTGAATTTTCCAGGATAATCCCGTCTACTCATAAACAACAAAACCGCCTAACGGAACCGTTAAACGAACCGCCTTGCCATTCCGCGCTTCAATCTTAACTTCTGAACCTATCTGCAACGGGTCGGTTGAATAGATACATTTTAAAAAGTTGAAATTATCCCCGTGCAGATTGTTATCAATGGTCACCCAAGCGGTTCGTAATTGATCAACATCCGTATTAATAGCCAGTACCATTTCGTGATTATTGAAGATGCGCGACCAAGGCACAACAGACAGAATACGATCGTCGATAAGATGCGGAAAACCAAAAGTCCCTGCCTCGCCACTCTCAGAAATTTCCCGAAGATACTGCCGTCCCCTACGTAAAGTTAAACACCCTTTTCTATTTCTGATTTTATTAATGTCGGCAATGATCCGGTAGATTTTATGGGCCTCATTAAAAAAATGCAGTCCACTACTTTGAATGGAGCCAAATTTTCCGCCAAACATACACTCACGCAAATAACGGTCACTATCCCCCGCACCGTTAAAGGCTTGTTCTGTACCGTAAAACAGACAGGGAATACCCATAGTCGTCAGATTTAGCGCAACAACCGCAGGCAAATGCGCATAACCACGGTTTGTATCACCGCAAAAACGTGCCTTGTTATTGCCTTTACGAACCTGATCATGATCATCGAAAAGTGTGACGATGTGCTTGCCAAACCAGGTATGAGACCCTTTGCCAATCAGTACCGAATTTCTGAACAAACCGAAATAAGCTTGCGGATCACGGTAACCTTTAGCCAAATATTCCATTTTATCGGGTATATCATCAATACCCAGCGCGGCATTGAGTCCGGTGGTTTCCATCATATCAAAGGCAAATTCCCGGCCGCCGGTGATTTCACCAATCAGATAAAAATTTTCCTTGCCCAGACTTTGCGCATATTCTTTAATAACCGCCGTAAAATAGCGGGTAGCGCCCGGTTCCATGTGCTTGACGGTATCAATCCGATAACCGTCAATATCGGCAAATGCGATCCAGAACTTATAAAGTTCACAGAGTGCCGCAAGCGCTGGCGTTGGGCGAAAATTATCAATGATCCGGTTGCCATAAACATCACGGTCATGAGCGCCGTGATCAATATCTTTAAGCGACATAAAATCGCCTTCCCGATATTCCGGATCATAATCCCAGCTTGAAATGCGACCTTTGCGGGTAAAAGTCTCTGGATACTGTAGCTCTGACGGCCAGATAGCTTGATCAGGCCATGCTTCCGGATGAGCGAATGTATCGATTCGTGCAAATGGAACATCAGGATTGCCATCGCCATTGCGGTAGCCTTTAACCCGATAAGGATGATTATCCCAGCGCGGATCCATAAAATGACCGCCTTTTCCATCATCGGTGGAATAGCGGTCAGCATCATAAGCGAAGACATCACCGGCATGATTAAAAATAATATCCAAAATAACGTAGATGCCCTGTTTATGAGCGGTATCCACTAAATCCTGCAAATCTTGTCGCGTGCCAAAGTGTGGATCGACATCCAGAAAATTCTGTATTGCATACCCATGATAAGAATGCTCGTCTTTCGGCCGCTGTTTAAATACCGGACTGATCCAGATTGCACCCACCCCAAGACGTTTCAAATAACCTATCTTGCTTGCCAAGCCTTTTAAAGTACCGCCTAACCAACGGTTACCCTGTTCGGCCCATTGCCCGCGATCCGCTTTATAGGCATCCCTTTCAAATTGAAAAAGCGGCGTTGTTCCGGTTGTTACCGGGTTACCGTTGTTATCAATATAATCCTTTTCTTTCTCATCAGAAAACCGGTCCAATATTAAAAAATAAAGAACCTGATCTTCCCAAGCGGCTGGTGATGGTGTAAATTGCCGATTTTGATAAGCTGTCCAATTGATATCCACAAGCGTTTGTTCGATGTTTGTGTGGGTTTTATTATCTGGATTTTTCATGATTATTCTAACCTTTGTTCATTTATTGCAAAGATGATTAAATAGATGCGCAGCCACTGATTGGTGCCAATGATTTGAAGCGATAAAAGCATTTCGAAAAATGCACAGACTTTAGTTTTTGCATTTTTTAAAGAAGTTGGAGTAAAAATTTGCTTTTTACTCCAACTAAAATGACTTGCGTTATTGTTACAGGCTACTTTGTTAACGCCAACAATTGGCCTATAACCCTAACCAAGTTGCTTGATACACACGTTAAAGCCCAAATTTCTTGGTATCAACGTACTCTTGGCTGATCAGCGTCCACCAATCCACGGCCAGTCCTTTCAATACGTATTCATAAGGTAGCCAACCGTAACCAGCTTCACCCCAACCGGTTCCCCAGGAATTTCTGATTAATAACGCCCCCGTGGTTGTCGTGCCACCATTGGCGTTCTTGATTGCCAGGGTATCGTCATAACCGACCGCCATAATGGCATGTCCACCGGCAACCTTATCCGTTGGAGAAGGGAATGGAATTTTACCTTTACCTGCACCATTCGCCTGACTAATGGAATCATAAACCGTAAAGCCAAACATGGAAGGTAAGTTGCCTGTCAGATTAGTCTTGATTTGACTCAGCAAGTTTGCCGGAGTGGTACCCACAGGATCCAGCCGGTAATAATTAATCGTCTGAAAAGATTGAGCCAACGCATATAAAAATGCCGTAGGTTCTTTATCGAAATCTGCGATTTTATAAGGCCAATACTTTTCTGGCGGCACGCCTAACAACGCCATTGCGCCCATAGTGCTGCGCAAATAAGCACCGGTATCGCCCGTCCAACCCAAAAGATTACGTGTTGTTTTGTAAAGGAATAAGCGGGAGGCATCCAGCCAGGTGCCATAAGCTTTTTTTTCATAGAACTCTATCATGCCCACGCCCGCATTAGCCGTGCATGAACCCAGCTGCCCCTGATCTTCGATGGGAGCGCACCACGGCCTCAGATCTACCTTGGCTACCAACGTTGCCGGTGCTTTTAATACATTAAGCTTTTTAAGCATCGGTTTGATATTTTCATGTTCGGGCGAGTAATCTCTAACATCAGGCAAGTCTCGAACCCAGCCCAACCCGCAATTTTCGTGTATTTCGTTCATAATCTTATCTCCAAAAAAATTAATTACAATATTGATTATTTATGCAACTGCTTTTTAGGCTGCCTACTTTAGTCAGGACAAAAATACCGAACGTAGACTTGGCAGGCCTGTCCCGTGTTAAGTTTATAGCCGTTTTTTCAACTAAATAAGCCTAACGTACAAAGTGTGCTTATTCTATCCACAGACCCACTAAAAAAAATTAATCCAGGTTAAGTTTTTAAAAAAATATTAACTTTTTAAGGGTAGTTGTGCTGTTGAGAGAAAACGGACTCAAAGCTATACGTATTTATACCTATTAAAAGCAAGTCATTAGTTATGTTAGACTTAGCTTTCATTACAGTTTCATATTGCTATCGGAAATCAGATGATGTTTTTTCGTTCAAATGGATCAACAGGGCTTTGCTACTCATGCCCTAATCGACATTTTCGCTTTTGCAAAAGCCTGTTAAACGGCTCTTCAGCCGAATTTGATGCACATGCTGTTAAAAATATAGCTGTTATTGCAAAGCAATATTTATATCGCCAAGGTGATATGAATAACGAATTACTTGTCTTGCGGGAAGGTTGGGTCATGCTAACCCGAGTTTCCGACGATGGTAAACGTCAGGTATTTCGTTCAGTATTACCGGGAGAGCTACTCGGGTTTCAGCAACACTTCCACGGCCCGGCTATCTATTCGGCAATTGCTTTAGTAGACAGTGTGCTCTGCAAGGTTCCAAATAGTGTCGAGTACTATTCCACACAGCCCGAACTTGCTTTAAGTCTTGCGACTTCAGAAGCTTGTGACAAAATGCTGACCGAGATGTATCTGGGTAATATTACCCATCGAAAGGCACGGGAAAGAATAGCATTCATGGCGCTGGAAATTTATCATCGACTGATGTTGCGTGGCCTAAATAATGAATACACCATTCAATTTCCACTCAAGCAGGAAGATATAGCGGATACCCTTGGACTTACGACCATACATGTAAACCGGACGTTACACGCCTTTAGGGATGAAGGCGTGTTGCAAATACATAAACATCAATTAACCATTCTGGATTACGAGGTTCTTTATGCTTTGGCTGGATCCCGATTTGAATTTGGCCCTATTTAAGCTATAGACTGGCCACACATAAATTCAGACCTTTTCAGTCAGAATCCTGTAAAAATAAAACTGTACGTCTGACGAACTAAACTTACGAATCGTCAACCTTATCAGCAAGCGTAGTCAACTGTTTAACTAACGCTGTTAATTGCTCAGTCGTTTCAGCGCGTACGGTGGCGTGTGCAACTTTGCGACCTTTGCGGGGGGGTTTATCGTATAGATGCAAATGCGCATGAGGAATGACCAATAATTCTTCAGTAACGGGCAAGCCACCGATAAAATTAACCATCGCCGTTTTACCCACAGCGGTAGTTGCTCCTAAAGGCAAGTCCAGAATGGCTCGTAAATGATTTTCAAACTGGCTGGTTTCTGAACCTTCAATCGTCCAATGACCGGAGTTATGGACACGCGGCGCAAACTCATTGGCAATTAATTTTCCGTCTACTTCAAATAATTCCAGTGCCAACACGCCAACATAATCCAACGCTTCCATTAAACGAGAGATATAAATCTCGGCTTGCTGCTGCATGGGATCATTATCACAGCTTTCTGAAACCCGCAAAATACCGCCGCGATGTAAATTTTGGGAGAGCGGATAAAAAACGGTAGCGCCGGAAACATTGCGTGCGGCAATGATGGACACTTCGCGGTTAAACGGAACAAAGGCTTCGACAACACCCTGCGCACCTGCCAATTCATCCCATGCAGGTTTTAAGTCGGCAACCGATTTGAGCAAGGATTGACCTTTGCCGTCATAACCCATCGTGCAACTTTTTAAAATGGCAGGCCAGCCAACAATTGTCATTGCCTGTTCCAGGCTCTCAAAACTGTCCACTGCGACATAAGGTGAAACAGGAATGTCCAGATCATGAAGAAAAGCTTTTTCGATTAAACGATCCTGTGCAACTGCCAAGGCTTTGGGCGAAGGATGCACCTGGGTGTGTGAAGCAAGAAATTCAGCCACATCGGCCGGTACATTTTCAAACTCATAAGTGACGACATCAGCACGCTCTGCCAGTTGTGCAAGCAAACGCGGATCATTATAGTCACCATGTAAATGCTCACCCAAACGGTTGGCACAGGCATCTTCCGAGGGATCAAGAAAAATAAAATCCACACCTAAGGGATAACCCGCCAACGCAATCATTCTGGCAAGCTGCCCTGCACCCAGTACACCGACTATCATAAAATTTCCTCACGTGGGTCAGAATGCGCAAGCACTGCTTCGGTCTGCTCGCTTCTAAACGCATTTAACGCGCCTCGATAATGCGTATGCTTATTGCTGATAATGGCGGCCGCAAGTAACGCTGCATTAATAGCACCCGCTTTACCAATCGCCAGTGTACCTACCGGAATACCCGCCGGCATTTGCACGATGGATAATAAGGAATCCATACCATTCAAAGCCTTGGACTGCACCGGAACACCCAAAACAGGAAGCGCTGTTTTCGCAGCGGTCATGCCCGGTAAATGTGCCGCACCACCTGCACCCGCAATGATAACTTCCAGGCCTTTAGACTCTGCCGTTTCCGCGTATTCAAACAATTTGTCCGGGGTTCTATGTGCCGAAACCACTTCAACAGAATGAGGAATACCCAAACGTTCCAGTGTTTCAGCTGCAAAACTCATAGTTTCCCAGTCAGAAGTCGAGCCCATGATGATGCCAACCAGTGCTGTCATATATTTTTCCTTGATAGTATCAGTACAATCTGGATAATTTTAAAGGCACGTAGTATGGCATAAATGATGTC
>CAIUYS010000023.1 GCA_903903365.1 uncultured Methylococcaceae bacterium | reverse complement strand
TTTTTCTGTGCCGGTCATGGCTCAGGAATATGAAGAGCATGATAGTATGCTGATGGATCACGGTGATGGTCACTTGATGGACATGGCGGGCGGCATGGTGATGGGGCAAAATGCCGATACCTTGCCCGGTGGTTGCGATAGAATATCTGAAACCAAAGAAATTACCGTACATGCCGGTCATAAATATGCTGAAAAGTTCCCGGGCAGAATGTTCGCATTTGATACGCAGGAGTTTAATTTTAAGCCGTGTACAAAATTGACTGTCCATTTTATTAATGAGGACAATGTGCGGCATCAATGGATGATGCATGGACTGCCTAAATATTTATACCCCAAAGGGATGTTTCATTTGGAAGCAACAGGCCCTTCAAAAATTTCAGGCACATTGATTTTACCACCCGGTGATAAAACTTATTTGGTGCATTGCGACATTGCCCAGCACATGGAAAAAGGCATGAAAGCCCAGTTAAAAGTGGGTAAAGGCGATGGTGATTTACCCAGTATTCCCGGTGTAACCGCTTATGTTGAAGCGGATGATTATACGGCAACGTTGCCTGAATTGGCGGCCAAAGCAGAGACTGAAGCACTTGCTGTGCCTGCGATTGTTGCAACGGCAGCGCCTGCGCCTACAACAACCGTACAGTCGGAAGATTCTGTTATTTCGGGTGTTACAGTAATCGGTCTGGCATTAGGTTTACTGGCTGCACCTTTTCTGGCTCGCAAATTTAAAGGCTTGAGCGTATCAGAAGTAGTCGCTTATGGTTTTGATTTATTAAGGGCATTTATTGAACTTGCCGTAAGCTTACTGTCCCGTTTGATTAAATGGGTCGTTGCTAATAAAAATAAAATACTGCCTGAAAAATAAGTATGGGCAACACTGAAAACCCTGTGCTCTTTGAACGCAGGGTTTTTTTTTGAGATAAATAAATGCAAGAAATAGCGAGTGGGCTCTGGGGACTGTTTTTTAGTGCATTTATATCATCAACCATTGCTCCGGGAGGATCTGAAGCCGTTTTGGCTTATCAGGTATCGACAGGGCATTTCCCTGTTCAATACCTGGTTATTGTAGCAACCATAGGCAACACACTGGGGGCCATGACAACCTGGGGATTGGGAATGTTGGCGGCAAGAAAGTTTCCTGTAGCAATTCGGTTGCCGGAAAAAAAACAGAAGGCACTGAACCTGGTAAAAAAAAGAGGTATCTGGGTCTTGTTTTTTTCATGGTTACCCGTAATAGGTGATGCTTTATGTTTTGCGGGTGGCTGGTTAAAACTCCCGTTGTTACCGGCCTGTTTAATTATTTTGTCAGGGAAATTGGGTAGATACGCTGTAATAGCATGGATGTTTGTATGAAGTTAGGACATAGGTCAGGTGAATGATAGACTTAACGGCAATAAAAATTTAACTTAAAAAATAGTTGTATCGCTTTTGTGGTGTACCGAAGTGGTTGGCTTTGCAGGAATGGATGGAAGGTATTTCATGTGTAAACACTTCTAATGGAAGATATCGTAAAAGCTTTTTGATGGCTGTGGTAGCCTCCTCGTAAATTAATCTCAAAATGAAATCAAATCTAATAATCAATGACAATCAATCCGCATGGATTGAAAATGCCCTGCTTATTTCCGCTCTTGCGCTTTTTCCACTGCTGTATTTGACGTTAAGGGGATGGACCAATACGTTAACCTTTGTTCTGTCTGTCATCGCTTTATTTCATTTTTTGAGCTTGCCTAGATCGGCGTGGGGAATCAGAAATATTAGTGGTACTGAGTGGGCTGTTATCATGGCGCTGGCCTCAGGTTTTCTGGCTATTTTAGTTAGTCAATTATTGCGCCAAAATGTGATTTTTAAGCCTTATGACGGACCATTGCGAATGTTATTGTGCGCACCGATTTTTTTGTTGCTGGTAAAGAAAAAGATAGATTTTGTTCAAATATTTCAGTACATCTGTCCGCTGTCGCTGCTGATACTTTTGGTGTTTGTGCAGTTGTATCCTGTTCCAATGAACACATGGAGTGATAATCGGTTTGGCACTTACTTTGTTGATCCCAATACCATTGGCATTTATACGATGTTATTGGCTTTTATGTGCCTTTTTTCTATTGATGCTGTCAGTAAAGATAGTTTGGCTTTAAGGCTTTTGAAATACGCGGGTGTAATGGCGGGATTTTATCTTGAATTAAAATCCCAGACACGGGGTGCTTGGATTGCCGAGCCGGCCATGCTAATTTTGTGGGCTGCCCTTCATTGGCAATCAAAAAGTAAGGTGGCGTTGTTGACCTCCACTTTGATCAGCGTCTTGGCAATATTGGGTTTTTATTTCCTTACTGATTTTTTTCATGATCGGGTCAATAGCATTTACTATGAAATTGCTTCGTGGCTAAATAAAACCAATACCGATACTTCAACCGGAATTAGGTTGTCCATGTGGCAAATATCGTGGGTATTATTTAAGCAAAATTCATTCTGTGGCTATGGTGATTTAGGTTATCAAGCGCAATTGTTGATGCCCCGGATTCAATCTGCATTTTCTCGGGAAGCTATTTCTACGATGGAGCATGTGGGCCCTCACAATGAATACCTTGCCAACATGGTGAGGTCAGGGATATTTGGGTTGGTTGCGGTCTTGTTGCAGTTTTGTGTACCGGGCATGGTTTTTATTCGAGGTCTTAAATCTTCGTTTAAGGCAATCAAAGGTACCAGTGCGATGGGTCTTTGCCTGGTTATGGGCATGATGATTACGAGCTTGAGTTTGGAAGTGCTGACACTGAAATATACAAGTTCATTTTATGGCCTGATGATAGCTGCTTTATGTGCTTCTGTGCTGTGGAAACGTCCTGATGAAAATTAATGATAAAGCTATAACACTCGGTTTGCTTTTGTTATTTTAAATACTATAACTTTAAAGAGGTAGTTGTGCTTCGCCATTTCCCTGTTAGTCATATCGCATACCCACATAAAAAACGGGATTATTTTATAGCGGCATTTACGTTTCTTTGTGTAGCCATCTGTTTGATAAGTGATGCCAATGCCAGTATAGAAAAACAAAATGCACTAGGTGTTAGCGGTTGGGTATTTTTAATTGGCTTGTTACTCGGTGAAAATAGAGAAGTTAGAATGCAAGTTCTTATTGCTGTTATTTTTGCGACTATCGGCGAGCATTTTGCCTCTCCTTTTATGGGCGGGTATACCTACCGATTTGGAAATGTACCCAATTATGTGCCGCCCGGACACGGGATGGTTTATCTAACAGCGGTCGCATTGGCACGTTCAGGCCTGTTTTTAAGATACGCCAGAGAAATCACAGTATTGGTGATAGCGGTTTGTGGCTTATGGTCGCTTTGGGGTATCAGCGGCTTTGCACAGCAAGGTGATGCCGTGGGTGCCTTATTGTTTTGTGTGTTTTTGGTCTATTTATTTAAAGGCCGTTCGCCCATGGTTTATCTTGCGGCGTTCTTTATTACAACTTGGCTGGAATTAATAGGCACTGCTGTTGGTACTTGGAAATGGGCAGCAATTGATCCGGTTTTGGGCTTGCCTCAGGGAAATCCGCCCAGTGGTGTTGCCGCCTGGTATTGTTTGGTTGATGCGGTAGCCATAGGTGGCGCTCCTTTTATTTTAAGTGGCTTTAAAAATGGGCACGAGTGGATTAGAGCTATGAAAGCGAGAAAAAATGCTTATCAAGGCCCAGGCAATGACTAGCGCCTTGTTTTAAGGTGGGTATGGATTGTTGCAACGCTTTATGGTTCAGTGTGAAAACGATGTGCAACGGGAAAAAATAATGACAAACATAACACAATTATCGCAATTGGATTTGAATGGCACCTATACTTATGCGGATTATTTAACCTGGCAGCTTGATGACGCACTTGAATTAATCAAGGGTAAAATAATGCTGATGTCGCCTGCGCCTAATGTGAATCATCAGCGTATTTCCATAAGATTAGGCGCAATACTCTATAATTTTCTTAAACAAAAAAACTGTCAACCTTTTGCCGCGCCCTTTGATGTAAGACTCTATGATAAAAATAAATCCAGAGCAGCGGATTATGATATTTATTCGGTAGTTCAGCCTGATTTATGTGTCATTTGCGATAACAATAAACTGGATGTGCAAGGTTGTTTGGGTTCGCCTGATTGGATCATTGAAATTTTATCGAAAGGAAATTCTAAAAAAGAGATGCAGATCAAATATGATTTGTATCAGGAAAATGGTGTAATGGAATATTGGCTGATCTATCCGGTTGAACAGGCTGTTTATCAATTTGTCCTGGATGCGGCGACGCAAAAATATAGCTTGTTTAAAATGTATTCCGGAGAAGACAAAGCAACCCCTTATTTATTCCCGGATTTGGAAATAGATTTACAAGAAGTATTTGCTGAGTAATCAAGTAGGTAAGCGCACCTCTGCCATAAATCGAGATGCAATCAACACAAACAACCGAGGAAATGCTATGGAACGTCGTAATTTTATTCGCTTAAGTATAGCCAGCATCGGCGCTGGTATGGTCGCACCTATTTTGGCTTTGGCAGATAGTGGGAAACCTCTAAAGGGCGCTAGTGACATTTATTATACCAAGCAAGATCCTGGTCGCTGGAGTGGCAAGGTTGCCACGCATTTACCCAATATTGAAATAGAAAAAGCGGGTGGCAACGTCACTGTAAAAATAGTAACACCTCATGAAATGAAAGGTTACGAGCACTATATTGTTAAGCACGTTTTGTTGGATCAAAATTATAAGTTTTTAGATGAACATCTGTTTGATCCAACCAAAGACACAGCGGCAATTTCAACCTTTACACTGCATGATTACAGTGGCCCGATTTACGCATTGAGTTTATGTAATAAGCATGACCTTTGGTTGAATGCGGCTGAAGTTTAATTATAGTTTTTAGATGAGATTTTTGGCGTTGATTTTATTGCAAGGCTCACTGTGTTGTATTGTATTCAATGATCTGTTTTGCAATCATCGTAATATAAATTGCACATGAAAAACAGCCACTCTTTACAGCTAAAGCCAGCAAAAATTCTAGTCGTCGCAATGCAATATCTGGGCGACGTGTTGCTGACAACCGCTTTATTGCATTCATTGCGACAAGCTTACCCGGATGCTCAGCTAGATGTTTTAGTGTATAGCAATACAGCCGCTATGCTTGAAGGTAATTCTGATATTAATCATATTATTACTACGCCTAATCGCCCGAATCGCTCTGATATTTGGTGTTTGTTTCAGAAAATATTTAGACGCTATAATCTCGCTATTGCCACGCAGACTGGAGACCGTCCTTTTTGGTACACGTTGCTTGCGGCACCGTTCCGGGTTGCCGCAGTGCCACCTAAAAACACAGCAGGCTGGTGGAAACGTTTTTTTGTTCAGCGCTGGGCAGAATTTGATAACGTCAACACACACACTGTTTTACAGCATTTGAAATTACTGGATTTAATTAATGTACCCCGTTGCTATTCATTAATTCCTCCAAAAACCAGCCATGTTCAGCCGCTATTAGAGCAATTTCCTTTTTTAACGGAAACTTCCGGCTTCGTAGTTTTGCACCCGCACCCACAGTGGACATACAAACAATGGACTCTAGAGGGTTGGGTAGACGTGGGCTTATACATCAAAAAATTGGGATTAAATCTGGTTCTTTCGTGTGGGCCTGCACAACAAGAAATTGATTATGTCGCCAATATTCAGAGCCAACTTTCCGATGATACAATTAATCTGGCAGGTCAGGTATCGTTAGCGCAGCTGGCCTACATTATTGCACAGGCAAAATTATATATTGGCCCTGATACCGGGATTACGCACTTGGCCGCTGTAACCGGAATTCCGGTGATTGCGCTTTATGGGCCAACCAATCCGGTAAAATGGGGACCTTGGCCGGCAGATTATAATCAGGATATAAATCCTTTTTATAAGGTAGGTAGTCAGCATGTTAATAACATCAGATTGATTCAGGGTAAAGGAGATTGCGTTCCCTGCCATTTAGAAGGTTGCGATAAACATCAGCAAAGCCGAAGTCAATGTCTTGATTTACTGTCAATTAAGTATGTTAAAGGAGTAGTTGATGAATTATTAAGCTAATTAGTGTGGATGCTTGATAAGCTGGAAAGGCCGTCATTAAAATTTATCTGCATTATCTTCAGTGCTATTTTTTTATCATAAGCGAGAGTAAGACGCTTGTTTATCTGATTATTGTTTTGGATGAAGCGGGTAGTGGCAGCTTGTGGCGAAGTGGGTGAGCTGTCATAATGGTAATTATGAATAAATATAATAAAATTTTAGTAGTTTGTCCCTCAGGTGCTATTACCGGAGGGCCTGAGGCATTGCATCAGTTAGTGGCTCATATGAATAATTTAGGGTTGCCTGCTTATATGGTTTATTTGCCTTTTGATAAGGTTGCGGAAGCTCCAGAGCCGTATAAATGTTATAAAGCTCCCGTGGCACGCTATGAAGACGTTATCGGCAACCTCATTATTTTCCCCGAAGTCCTTCCTATGCTGGCTTTAAAAGTAAGGTACGCCAAGTCTGCACTTTGGTGGCTTTCTTTGGAGAACTTTTTGGAGCGTCGGCATGTATGGCCTCTTCATGACAAAGTACGTTACATAAAAAAGGTTATAAAAGGTCAGAGGCCTGTAGGCGGCGCAAAAAACCTTAAGAGCTTGTTACACTTCTCACAAACAGAGCATTCAACTCAGTATTTACGATCATGTGGTATTGAACCCATTCCGTTGATTGACTCTATTAATGAAGATTTTTTGACGAATAAGTATCTTGATAAAACAAGTCATAAACAAGATATTATTTTGTATAACCCCACTAAAGGCCGTAAGGTTACGGAAGCGCTGATTAAAGCTTATCCACAATGGCGATTTGTGCCATTGAAAGGTTTAAATCGTGATGAACTTTCTGAGGCGCTTTATTCCGCCAAAATGTATATTGATTTTGGGCATCATCCCGGACGGGATCGGATGCCACGGGAAGCTGCCATGCATGGCTGCTGCCTGATTACCGGAATCTTGGGCTCCGCAGGCAACGTAGTGGATTTGCCGATCCCGAGCACATACAAGTTCGATAGCTCCGCCCCTGATTTTATCGTCGATTTCGGTAAATTAGCGGGTGATATTTTCAGTCATTTCGACCAGCACTTCAGCACGCTACTGGAGTATCGTAATTATCTAAAAGGTGAACCCAAGATTTTTCGGCAGCAAATTCGTGATTATTTTCTCAGTGAGGATTGATCTTGAAACAGAAAATTTACGACTGCTTCTGCTATTTCAATGAGGATATGCTACTTGAGTTGCGCCTTGATACCCTGTGGGAACAAGTAGATTATTTCGTTATTGTCGAATCGGTCAAGACTATTTCGGGAAAACCCAAACCACTCAACTTTCGTATCGAAAATTTCCAGCTTTATCGGGACAAAATCCGCTACTTGGTTCTTTCCGAATATCCTTTTCCTACCGATGATGCCTGGCGCAACGAGCGCTATCAGCGAAATTATGTCGCTCATGGTTTATTTGACGCGGACGATGGCGATTGGATTCTGGTATCAGATGTGGACGAAATTCCCCGGCCCGAAACTATCAGACAATTTAACCCTCGCAAATTTGTGCGCGGTGACTTTATGCAGGAAGCTTATTCCTATTATTTCAACAACCAGTGCTTCAGTGACGGCGAACCGGTCGTCTGGCCCGGTTCCAAGATTGTCACCTACAAGGCTTTTAGGGATTTTTTCGGTGGAGCCGAGCAGGTACGAAATTTTAAATCCACAGGTCTGTTGCGTTCCATTAAAAGAGCCTGGTTTCGGAATCGGCAGGTACAGCGGATAGTGAATGGCGGCTGGCATTTTACCTGGATAGCGGATATTCCTCAAATTATTCGCAAACTGGAAAGTTTCGCCCACCAAGAATACAACACCTCGGAATACAAGGATCCGGCCACTATCCGGAGTAAAATAGAAGCCGGTCAGGATTTTCTCAATCCCCGTTGCACTTGCCGGCCTCAATTTGTCGATCATCATTTTCCTAAGCAATTGATTGAAAACCAGGAGTCATATAGGGAATTTCTATTGACGGCCGAGACTCAGAAAAAATAAGCACAATTTATGCTATCGGGGCGGCTATATTTCAATACTTGATACGCACGATGTGTCACTTTTGTCGGAAATTGGAGTTATTTGGTAATAAAAGGTCTTAAAAACTGTTTTCGATGTAACAAAAAGCTTTGCTTTGTATTGGCTTGCTTTATAATTTTAATAATAAATGATGTATATGTAATTTTTATCTTAAGATGCATCGCCATTATGGAATCATAAATAATTACTCCCTTGGAAGTCATTATCTCCGCATCCATGAAATCCAAATCAAATAAAAGAATCAACATGAATCCCATAGATTACGTCATCACCTTTGCTTGTTACAATCAAGTTGAATATACCCGTCAATGTGTGAATAGCATGATTAAGCACGGAGTTGATCTTAATCGATTAGTGGTGGTGGATAATGGATCTACTGATGAGACGCGCAGTTATCTTGAAACATTATCGCTAGGTGGATGTATTTTAAATAAAGTCAATTTAGGTTGTGGCGTGGCCTGGAATCAAGGTGCTTTAGCCCTACAGTCCGAGTGGACTGTTATCATGAATAATGATGTGTTGGTTTCTCATGGCTGGATTGAAAATATGATTAATGCCGCCGTACAAAATGGTCTGAAAATTATTTCACCCGCGCTTATTGAAGGCCCTCTTGATTATGATTTTGATGAATTTGCTGTTGAATCCTCAGCTAAAATGAAAAATGCACTTCGGGTTGGTCATCGCCATGCAGTTTGTCTTGCTGTGCATAAATCAGTATGGCTGGAGATTGGTTATTTTCAACCAATTCCCAAGTTATTGGGTTATGAAGACTCGATGTTCTTTCATGAGGCAGATAAAGCGGGTATTCCTTCAGGTATGACTGGTGCCGCTTGGTTACACCATTATGGCTCGGTTACACTGTCGGAGATGAAGCAGGAGCGAGGTTTGTCTGAGAAAGATGGCTTGGGATACCGCTATAATTACCGTTTGTTACAACAGAGCTGGATGGAGCGAAAATTCAAGAAAATAAGAAGAATTCGGCAGCAAAAGTTATGGTGCGAACAAGAGTTGGCTCAATACGGTATGTCTATGCACGGAATAAGAGAAAAGGGTAGTTTTACATGGAGGTAGAGGCTTACCTATTTTTTGGCAAGACTATTTATAGGTATTATGATTTTTTCAATCAATAAAAATTTATTTAAAATCTTCGGGCTAAAAGTACTTTGGACTTTTATGTGTAACTATTTTCTTAAATTAGCTATCATTGATGGACAGCAAGATTTGATGCTTTCAATTGCCCATGTTGAAGAGGCTAATTATAAATATTTTAATTTTCTGAACCTACAAACTGGACAAGCACATTAACAATGAATTTAATATCTGTTATTGTGACTACCTATAACTGGCCTTCTGCATTAAATCTTTGCCTGGAAAGTTTATTTGCCCAAAATGATAATAATTTTGAAGTTATTATCGCTGATGATGGATCTTCTTCATCTAATCTGAATTTAACGAAATCTTATTGTGCTAAAAGTGGAGTGCCTATTCAGTACGTTCATCATGACGACCAAGGTTTTAGAGCGGGTACTATTAGAAATAAGGCGGTTGCAATAAGTAAGGGAGACTATTTGCTGTTCGTTGATGGTGATTGTGTTCTGCGGCCTGATTTTATAACGAGGCATCGGCAACTTGCAGAGCCAGGGCGTTTTGTACCGGGTAATAGGGTGCTGTTAATGGAGTCGTTTACTCAAGAAGTTATTGAAAAAAAAATTCCATTGCATCAAAAACCACTCAGTTATTTTATTGCCCTTTGGCTGCAAAATAAAATAAATAGAATTTCTGCTTTTATTCGACTTCCTTTAGGATTTTTAAGAAATTTGCACCCTAAAAAATGGCAAAAAGCCATGACCTGCAATCTGGCTATTTGGAAAAGTGACTTTTTGCGAGTCAATGGTTTTGATGAGCTGTTTGAAGGTTGGGGTTTTGAAGATTCTGATTTGGTTATTCGTTTGATACATGCAAGCGTTAAACGCAAAGAAGGCAGATTTGCTGTGCCAGTGTTGCATTTATGGCATTATCAAAATGATAAGAGTCAGCAGGATTTAAATTATCAACGCTTAATAGAACGATTGAACAATCGTGATTTTATTCTCGCTAAGAAAGGCGTTTCCCAATATCTTAATTAAAGTTATAACATGGCGCACGCTGTAATAGCTTTACTCGCTAATGAAACCTTCAAAAATATGAAAAAAAAATCCACACCAAGTGCTCAAATATATAGGCGACTTTTGACCTATGTAAAGCCATATCGCGGTCTCTTTGCAATCAGTGTTTTTGGCTTTTTGATGTATTCAGGCACTCAAACCTTATTCGCGGCATTGATTAAACATATAATCGATACGCTACAAACTGAATCACGGGAGGGTATGAATTATTTGCCGTTATTGTTTAGTGGCTTAATTGTAGTTCATGGTATTGGCGCTTATATAGGTAATTATTTTCTGGCCAAAGTATCCAACAATGTTGTACATGCCTTGCGATGTGAGATATTTGACCAATATACGCGATTGCCCACTGCTTATTTTGACGCAAATAACAGTGGTTACATGATTTCACGGATAACCAATAATGTAGGGCAGGTTACTCAGGCAACTACGGATGCTGTGCGTACTTTTGTGCGAGAAGGCTTTACTGCCATAGGGTTGTTGATTTATTTGTTTTATTCAAACTGGATGTTGTCACTGGTTTTTATTGCCATTGCGCCAATTATTGTTGTATTGGTCAGTTATGTCAGTAAGCGACTTAGAACCATTAGTAAAAGAATACAAGAATCAATTGGTGATATGACGCATATTACCTCGGAGTTGGTGGGCGGTCATCGGGTCGTACGTAGTTATGGTGGTGAAGAATATGAGCGTCGGCGCTTTTTGGAAAGTAGTTTATATAACCGTAGCCAATCGCTAAAGTTGTCAACGACTATGGCATTACATAATCCGATTATGCAGTTTATCATAGCGATAGCTTTGTCATTTTTAATGTATATGGCCTTGTTTTTTATGAAGCAAGCCAGTGTTGGCGAGTTTGTAGGTTATTTGACGGCGGCATTTTTATTACCGGGACCTATCAGAAGTTTAAGTGATGCAAATGGGGGTATTCAAAAAGGCATCGCGGCGGCTGAATCTTTATTTGAGATTTTGGATGAGCCCGGCGAAGTAGATGAAGGGACGTATCAGGCGGAACGATGCAAGGGAGCACTGGAATTTAAAAGCCTGACTTTTCAGTATGCGAGCTCAAATGAACCGGCACTTATTGATATTAATTTTAAGGTTGAGCCGGGGCAAACTGTTGCCTTGGTAGGCGCTTCGGGTGGAGGTAAAAGCACACTCGCCAACCTGGTTTCGCGTTTTTATCCCCATGAAACCGGTGAGATTTTATTGGATGGCGTAGAAATAAATACCTATCAATTGGCAAATCTAAGAAAGCAGTTGGCGTTGGTTAATCAACAAGTGACATTATTCAACGATACGATAGCCAACAATATAGCTTATGGAGCACTTGCGACGGCAACGAGAAATGAAATAACGTCAGCGGCAACAGATGCTTATGCAATGGAGTTTATCAGTAAGTTTGAGCAAGGACTTGATACTGAAATAGGTGAGAATGGCGTTAAATTATCGGGCGGGCAAAGGCAGCGCTTGGCTTTGGCGCGTGCGTTATTGAAAGATGCGCCTATACTCATTTTGGATGAAGCCACTTCAGCATTGGATACGGAATCAGAACGGTATATTCAGGCAGCATTGCAAAAAGTGATGCATAATCGAACAACGTTGGTTATAGCGCATCGGTTATCGACTATTGAAAATGCGGATGTGATTTTAGTGATAGATCATGGACGTATTGTTGAACAAGGTACTCATAGAGAGTTAATTGAAAAGAATGGGGCATACTCTCGTTTGCATCAAATACAGTTTAAGGAGCACCCTGAAAAAAATGATTAATACAGTGAAAGTCTTTACAGAGGGAATGTTATTTTGAAGACATTTATAGCAGAGCTTGAAGAGCATCAAGCCATGATAGCCAAATTGGCCAATTGCACGGCAGTTATTGAGGTGGCGTCAGAGTTGCTGACCCATACGTTAAGGCAAGGCGGAAAAATATTGTTATGTGGTAATGGCGGTAGCGCTGCTGACTGTCAACATATTGCAGCAGAATTTGTAGTGCGCTATGAAAAGAAGCGTCAGGCGATGGCCGCTATAGCCTTGACGACGGACAGTTCTATTTTGACAGCACATGCCAATGATTTTGATTTTGAAACGGTATTTTCGCGTCAGGTTGAGGCGCTTGGTAATGACAAGGATTGTTTGATTGCTATTTCTACATCAGGAACCAGCAAGAATATTTTAAAAGCGGTGGATGCTGCAAGGTCAAAAGGCATGGCAGTTATTGGTTTAACCGGAGGGGAGGGTGGTGAGTTGAGTAAGCAGGCTACGGTTTCAGTTATTGTGCCTTCAGCGGTGACGGCAAGAATTCAAGAGGCGCATATTTTAATTGGTCATTGGTGGTGTGGTGCAATTGAGGAGGCTTTAAGTGTTAGTCACAACGCCTGAGTTTGAATCGGCTCGAATTATTGTGGTGGGTGATGTTATGCTGGATCGATATTGGTCCGGTCAGGCTTCACGTATTTCTCCGGAAGCACCCGTGCCCGTTGTTAAGGTTAAGACGATTGAAGATCGCATCGGCGGTGCCGGCAATGTCGCGCTTAATATTGCCAAGTTAGGTGGCAAAGTCACATTGCTGGGTGTGGTGGGTGATGATGCCGAGAGTGAAATTTTAAGAAAATTATTGGAAGTTGAAGGCGTTGTTTGTGATTTTGTTGTTGAAAAGTCGTTGCGTAGCATCTGTAAACTACGTGTTATGGCGCAGCATCAGCAATTGATCCGTCTGGATTTTGAAGATACGCCGATAAAGTTTGATCAAGATGCGTTAAAGGAAGCTTTAGTCAGGCATTTCTCCGTAAACGATGTGGTGGTTTTTTCGGATTATGGCAAGGGGACTCTGGCGGATGTATCAGCATATATTATTGCCGCCAAGCAAGCGGGTATTAAGGTGTTGGTCGATCCCAAAGGTGTTGACTATCAGCGCTATGCCCAGGCCGATCTGATAACCCCAAATCTGGCTGAATTACAGGCCGTGGTCGGTGCTTGTGAAAATGATCAACAATTAATCGAAAAAGGACGGGCGCTGCTGGCTCAGTATCAAATTCCAACGTTGTTATTGACTCGCGGTGAGGCGGGTATGACGCTGATAGAAAATGATCAGGTACATTCTCTGCCGGCGCAAGCCAAAGATGTCTTTGATGTAACGGGAGCCGGAGATACAGTGATAGCCGTAATGGCTTTAGGTGTATCGCTTGACATGCCCTTGGTTGAGTCTATGTATTTGGCTAATTTGGCCGGCGGGATTGTTGTCGGTAAGTTGGGAACCTCAACGGTATCAATGCAGGAATTGACGCGAGCCATGCACGGCGATAGAGATTCTCTATATGGTATTGTGTCTGAAGAAGAATTAGTTAAACTTTTTGCTCGCGCCAAAGCGCATGATGAAAAGATTATTATGACCAATGGTTGTTTTGATTTATTACATGCAGGGCATGTGACTTACCTGGAGCAGGCAAAAGGAGTGGGTGATCGGCTGTGTGTGGCGGTTAATTCCGATGCGTCCGTTAAGCAGCTCAAGGGCGAGTCGCGACCCATCAATGGATTGCAAGAGCGTATGACGGTTCTTGCTGCATTGGCGTGTGTCGATTGGGTGGTGGCCTTTACAGAAGAAACACCTGAACGATTGTATTGTGCGTTGTTGCCCGATGTTATTGTTAAAGGCGGTGATTATAGTCCAGAGCAAGTAGCGGGCGGCGATTGTGTTATTAAGGTCGGTGGCGAAGTAAAGATATTACAGTTTGTCGATGGTCAATCTACAACAGCAATGATTAACAAGGCGAGGATGATGGAATGATTATTGTCACTGGGGGAGCCGGTTTTATAGGTAGTAATTTAATTCGCGCCTTAAATCAGCGAGGCGAAAGCAATATATTATTAGTCGATCATTTAGTCAATGGTCGAAAAATGCTCAATATTGCGGATCTTGATATTGCTGATTATATGGATAAAGCAGAGTTTATCGAGCAGATTGAATCGCCGACATTTTTAAACGGGGTGCGGGCAATTTTTCATCAGGGAGCTTGTTCGGCAACAACGGAGTGGGATGGTCAGTATGTTATGAATAATAACTATGATTATTCAAAACGGTTATTGCATCGCTGTATCGAAAAAAACATAGCCTTTATCTATGCTTCTTCTGCGTCAGTCTATGGAAATGGAGAGCATGGTTTTAGAGTTGATCGCAGTTGTGAGTATCCGATTAACATGTATGCTTATTCAAAGTTTCAATTCGATCAATATGTTCGGCGGGTATTGCCTGAAACAACCAGTCCGATTGTAGGCTTTCGTTATTTTAATGTCTACGGCCCAAGAGAGCAGCATAAAGGATCTATGAGCAGCACGGCATTTCATTTTAATCAGCAAGTGATTGAACAAAAAAAGGCAAAATTATTTGAAGGTTGTGATGGGGCAGCAAACGGCGAACAAAGGCGTGATTTTGTTTATGTGGGTGATGTGGTCGATGTTAATTTATGGTTTTTGGATCATCCAGAGCA
>CAIUYS010000022.1 GCA_903903365.1 uncultured Methylococcaceae bacterium | reverse complement strand
GTTAATAGGGACGTTAAATTCCTGAACGATCATATAAACACTTAAAGGTATTTTTTCGATAAAAAATATCTGTTGAAATCCGTATAATCATTGTCATCCGTGTTCCATGATCGAAGTCAACGGCGACAAGGTAGTTACAGATCATTCGGCTTCCAGCGTTTTGCGTGCTTCAGCCAACACCTTGAGTTGGGCTTCGGTTAGTTCTGGAAACTTTAGATCAAGATCCTGCAAGGTCGAGGTGATAATGTCGGCAACCAAGGCACGCGTCGCCCATTTGTTGTCGGCGGGAATAATATACCAGGGCGCCCATTCTGTGCTGGTGGCGTTAATGGCGTCTTCATAAACTGCCATGTAGTCATCCCAATGTCCGCGTTCCGCAAGATCGGCGGTCGAAAATTTCCAGTTTTTCTCAGGGCGCTCCAGGCGATCCATGAAGCGTTGTTTTTGTTCTTTTTTGGAAACGTTCAGGAAGAATTTTAGAATCACTGTGCCATTGCGGTGCAGGTGACGCTCAAAGGTGTTGATATCTTCGTAGCGATTCTCCCAGAATGACTTGCCTTTTTTTCCATCGGGCAGATTTTTAAGCAATTCGGGATGCACCTTAACCACCAGCACGTCCTCGTAATAAGAACGGTTGAAGATACCGATTCGACCTCTTTCCGGCAGGCTTTTCATGTAGCGCCAGAGAAAGTTGTGATCCAAATCCTCGTCTGAGGGTTTTTTGAAGCTAAAAACCTGGCAACCTTGTGGATTGACACCCGACATGACGTGTTTGATCGTGCCGTCTTTGCCCGCTGCATCCATTGCTTGAAAAACGATTAACAAAGAATAACGGTCATCTGCGTAAAGCAGTTGTTGTACCTGAGTTAAATCCGTCAGGTTCTGTTGCAGAACTTCATTGGCACGTTCTTTAACTTTGTCTTTGCCAACTTCCTTAAAATCATCGGTCTGAGCCCAGCCGGTATCATAGTCCTTAAGATGAATCTTTTTTTCCGGTTTGACGCGTAACAGGTCAATGTATTTTTGCTTGATCATAAGAGTCTCCATTAAATGACAAGGGGGTGCGTGTCAATGTCATTAAGTTAAGTATACAACGGGAGTAAAACAGCTTTAGCTGTTTTTATAGGCAATAGCTGAAGCGATTGCACTCCAGATTTTTAAACACTTAACGACATTGAGGTGCTTGTTATCATCCTCTTTTTGCTATTGATTTTAAGAACTTTAAACGACCGATGCCGTGCTGTAGCCATGTCGGGTTGCCAGATCCACAATTTCCTTGCGGTATCGGTTAAATTCAGCCGAGTCGGGGGCGGTATAGTTCCAGTTTTTATAATGGCTGGTCAGTTCCGTAAAGAAGCTTCGGACTTCATCTTTATCCTTAAAGCTATAGCTGGCATCAATAAGTCCTTTCAGTAAATGAAAGCTCTCAAGCTGTCGCTCCCTGGACATACAGGCATCAATCGCATCGAAAGCATCCTGTTGCAGATAAACCATGTCGAGTAACAAGGATTTCTGCCAAGTGATAAAGTCTTCCTCGGTGATGCCTTCTTCGCCGGTAACTTGCATCATCTGATAAATAACATCGCCTTGCACCAGTAAATCCTGCATGGCCTTGACGTCGCGCACCCAATTTACGTCAATATTTCCGGTGAACCAAGCCGCCAGTTGATCGAGATAACGCGACCAGGAAATGAGTGGATCGATGGCGGGGTAAAAGCGCCGGTAAGCGCGGTCAGATGAAAGTCCAAGAAAAGTTTTCACCGTGCCCAACGTGGCTTGGGTGACCGGTTCTTCAAAGTTACCACCGGCAGGCGAGACGGTACCGATCATGGTTAAACTGCCCGTTGACCCGTCCGGACAACGGAGCACACCGGCACGTTCGTAGACATTTTTAACCGAAGAATCAAGATACGCAGGAAAGGCTTCTTCACCGGGAATTTCTTCCATGCGCCCAGAGGTTTCGCGCATGGCTTGTGCCCAACGCGAGGTGGAATCGGCAATAAGCAAAACGTGATAACCCATTTGCCGAAAATATTCACCCAGCGTGATACCGGTATAAATTGAGGCTTCGCGTGCCGCAACCGGCATCGATGACGTGTTACAAATAATAATGGTTCTATCCATCAACGTGCCGCCGGTTCGAGGGTCTGTCGTTTCCGGATATTCGGTCAGGGTTTCGACCACTTCGCCGGCCCGTTCGCCACAGGCAACGATGACTACGATGTCAACCGTCGAATAACGAGCGATACAGCTTTGCAAAACGGTTTTTCCAGCCCCGAACGGACCGGGGATACAGCCAGTGCCACCTTGGGCAATAGGAAAAAAAGTGTCAATAACGCGGGTCGCCGTGGTAATGGGTTCAGAGGGATAAAGGCGTTCGGCATAGCGGCGACGAATCAGGGCTTCCGGCATGGGTTTACGCACCGGCCAACGCTGGGAAAGCGTCATTTCCAGCTCTGTTCCTTTACTGGTCTTATAACGGGCGACGACTTCTTCAATTCCCAGATTACCGCCCCTGATCCAGGTAATCTCGACGGGTTCCGGTTCATTAAAAGGCACCATGATTTTGTGCTTGAATTGACCTTCGGGAACGGTTCCTATGACGCCGCCGGGAGACACCTTGGCACCCACGGCAACGCCAGGCTCAAAAAGCCATTTCTTGTTCAGGTCAAGAGGCGGTATGGTAACGCCTCGGGGCAGAAAAAAACCGTATTTGTCTGCCAGTGCATGCAGCGGATTAAGTAAGCCATCGAAAACCTGCCCCAGCAACCCTGGGCCCAAATTAGCCGACAGCATTTCTCCCGTTAATTCTACGGTATCGCCAACACGCACGCCCCGCGTGTCCTCGAAAACCTGCATGTCGGCAGTTCGCCGGCGTACACGAAGAACTTCTGCTTTAAGGCGTTCATCACCGACGCAGATATAGCCCAGTTCATTTTTCATGAGCGATGTATTGTCGTCGACCTCAATCAATACCAGACTTTCTTTGACCCCAATTATCCTGGCGGTTCTTGATAACGGTTGTTCAGCGGTCATTTTTTACCTCGCTAATTAATTCTTGAAATCGGCTCTTTGCTTGTACGGCATCGCGTGCCAGCCAGGCTTGAAGAATGTCCCATTTAAAAACAAAAGCAAATACTGCCTCGAATCCGAACCGGTTGCTTTCTGCAATCCGACCGAGTCGTCGCCAGATTATATTCATCATTAGCCTATCCAGGCTGCAGGCATCGTTGTTTTCAAGATAGTTTCGGGCTTCCGGAATCCAGGGATACACGGCGGCCAGCTTAAAATCCGGAATATCCCAGTGAGACGCGATAAAACCAGCCCAGCGACTTGCACCGGAAACCTGCTCTAAAAATGCCGACTCAAATACGCTTTTGCTTTGTCGTAAACCCGCCAGTATGGTTTGTTGATCGATTCTGAATTCGATAAATTCGCGTAAAGCGGGCTGACTGATTTCTTGTTGGGCGGCGCGGTAGCGTATCACCATGTCTTTGTCTGTTTTTGGTTTGGCTAAGGACATTCGCCAGCTGACCAGTGCTTCAGCGAGGGCCAGTTGCTTGGCATCGCCGGGTTCCAGATTATGCAGGCGCTGCTCCAGCCGCAGCCGTGTGATAGGCGACCGCTCTGCCCGTTCGAACGGCGGCAGATAGGGAAGACTGGAGACCAAGGTAATGTAGGGTTCGGCCATAATACTTATTCGTAGCCTTCAAGTATTGCCTGAAAACGGGGCATTATGCGTTGATAGAGCAGACTGGCTATGGCTTTGTCGGACAGATCAATTTCCAGCTTATCCTTAATCAGGCGCACGTTGGCACCGCCTTGGATATCGCTGGAAGGAATCAGCTCAACCCCCTCGCGCAGCATTTCGCTGGATAATGAAAGAATGGTCTGCTTGCCACGTTCCCCCAGTTCTTCATTGGACTTGCC
>CAIUYS010000021.1 GCA_903903365.1 uncultured Methylococcaceae bacterium | reverse complement strand
GGGAAGTCAATCAACCAAAGCTGTCTCTGTGTGTGCAGCACAACAACAAAACGTGCTGGCTATTCAACACTTCTTTATGCAAAAGTTCTTCGATTTTCAAGTGACTGGTTGTCGTTAAATCCCTGCCACATAAGACCTTATCAGTCATCGGTGTCGCTAAAAAAATTTCTGGTATGCCTATTGCTTTGTCATCAATGTAAATTTTATATTTTTTTGACGATCTATTACTATCCGGGAGATTACATGAGTAGATTAAGGTATCCAATCATTGGCCTAACATTGTCACTGACGACCGTTGCCGGTTGCGCTTTTTTGCAACCGCAAGCCCTTCAGTCATCGGCCAAGGCGTTAGATGTTGCCAATATAAGAACCCTTGAATATGCGGGAACGGGGCGTTGGTATCAGTTTGGTCAGGCGCCTAATCCTGCATCGTCTTGGCCTCCATTTGAGGTGAGCAGTTTTAAAGCCGACATTAACTATGTCACGGCTGCGGCACGGGTACAAATCACCCGCAGCCAAACCATAGAATCAGGCCGCTTGCGTCCTGCACCGGTTGAGCAGAAAGTTGATCAGTATATCAGTGGTTCTACTGCCTGGAATCTTGCGCGTCCAGCCAATGCACCTCAAGGTGCAGCACCAACCTCATCGCCACAGCCTTCGGCGGTTGAAGAACGCACCGCTGAAATATGGGCAACACCACAAGGCTTTTTGAGAGCGGCGCTTGCCAATAATGCGGCTACAAAGCCCATTACAGGGGGCACTGAAGTGTCATTTAAAATTGGCGACAAGTATCGTTTCGTGGGTTACATTAACGTCAATAATGAAGTCGTGAGCGTCAAAACATGGATTGATAACCCAGTGCTGGGCGACACCCTTGTCGAAACCAACTACTCTGATTACAAGGACTTTGACGGCGTACAATTTCCGGGGCATATTGTCCGAACCCAAGGCGGACATCCTGTGTTGGACATTGAGGTGTCGTCAGTCAAATTAAATCCACCTGCTGAATTTTCTGTGCCTGAGGAAATAGCAAACGCAAAACCGTCGGTCACTGTTAAAGTCGATAAGTTGGCTACTGGCGTGTACTACCTTACGGGAGGAACGCATCACAGCGTCGCTATTGAGCAGCGTGACCATGTTGTTATTGTCGAGGCGCCTCAAAACGAGGAGCGCTCACTTGCCGTCATTGCCAAAGTTAAGGATATAATTCCCAACAAACCCATCAAGTTTTTGATTAACACACATGCGCATTTTGACCACGCCGGCGGCTTACGCACCTTTGTAGATGAAGGCTCGACTATTGTGACGCATCAGGAAAATCAGCCGTATTTTGAGAAAGTCTGGGCAGCACCCCATACGCTTAATCCTGATCGACTTGCCCATTCTAAAAAGGTAGCCTCATTCGAAACGTTTATCGACAAGCATGTTCTATCGGACGGCAAACGTTCGATTGAAATTTATCCAATCGCGGGTAACGGGCATAACGATGCGTTCGCATTGATTTATCTGCCAACCGAGAAAATCCTGATAGAAGCAGATGCCTATACGCCGACAGCGGCTAACGTTCCGCAGACGGCAAAACCAAATCCTTATACAGTGAATTTGTATGAGAACGTCCAACTGCTTAATCTGGATGTCAAACAAATTGCGGCCTTACACGGGCCCAATGTCGTTACACTTGATAACCTTCGCACCGCCATCGCAGTCAAATAGATCTCCCGACATCCCGTTCGTGGTAGCAGGGCAATCCTGTTGCTACGAACACCTCACTGACTTTTGTCAGCACGCTTATGCTCTGCGTTATTAGTACAAATCAGATTTATCATTTAGCCGTCAAGATGTCGCGAAGAGGATAAAACAGGTAACGACTGGCGACTTGCCCATTCATGGCAACTCATTTGGCTATGCCTTAACGAGCGTTGTCCAAGCGATGGATGGCATAACCGTTTATAATAGGGACTTATTGTCGTTTGCATTTCTCGATTTAATCAAATAGACTTCATTTTGAGCCAACCTATCATATCCACATAAATTCTTATGGGCAAAGAAAGCTTTATTAAAATTAACCACGGTGGACTGGGTAGCTTACTCAATAGCATTCAGACCCTGTTTGTCGGCATGTTGAGAATATGGTCGATTCCCATTGTATTGATGCTAAGTATCGCATCGGGATTTACAACCTACTACGGTCTGTCACATTTTATTGTTCCCTGGATTGCCCTGATCATCACCATTGCGATTCAATCGATTATCGTTATCTGTTCACTGGAAATTGCCGGCATTCACTGGAAGGCTAATCGCTTACGTTATTTAAGTGTAGTCATGTCTTTGCTGGTCGCTATCACGGCATCCATTACTTTTTCGTATTTCAAGTTTTATGAGGTTTCTCAAAGTGAAACTATACGCATAAACCGAATCAACGAGATGCGCAAGGATGTGGATATTTATCTGGCCGCAATTTTGTTAACCAAAAGCGATATTTTAAAGCAGCAAAACAGCGAGTTGGATAAAGCGACCGCTGATGTGACCCAAGCTTATTTTGGAACACATGCACAAATTCCCCCGGGTAATAGAAACGTAGTTGGCGAAGGGCCTTTCTGGAAGCATTATAATCAACGCTATCAAGCTAAAAAGACGGAGTTTGATCAGTTGGATAAAGAATTTCATCAACTGGATGAACATATCCGAACGCTACAAACCAGTTTGAATCACTTGACGGTTGATACTGAAAATAACTTTCAAAAGGCATTGGCCGGGTTGCAGGAAGTGCAGCTTAAGTTTAATCAACTCGCTACCAATGCCGGACATAACGTCCCCCAAGCTCCGATATTAATGACTTACGCCCAGTTTGTCCAAGGCGTAACCCCGTCCTTTGCCATGTGGAATGACTTTTCTCTGTTTGCTTTTTCCTGTGCGGCCATGGTCGATTTTTTTACTTTTTTATTGTCTTATCGACTGGAAAGCACGGCGCCTGGGCCGCTTTCAGAGCAAGAACAAGAGTTGGCATTTGAATGCATCAGGCAGTTTACCCAGTTTAGAATCAATGATAATGATGAACTGGAAATGATTATAGAAAAATCGGATATTGAACGTGCCAGACGTTATTCAGATTTGTCTCGCATGTTTGCTGTCGGATTTTTATTGAGTCGTGGTTTTTTACGTAAAATTGATGATAAATCGGTAGAGTTTGCGCCTAATCTTTATCCTCTGGTTGCCGAGCGAATGGGGGCGCAGCTTAGAGCTATCAAGGCGCAGTCTTTGGTGACGGCACAAGCGGACAAGAATCAGGTGACTTATGAATAATAGTTTGTCTCCCTTGGATGCCTGGTTGACAGGCGAAAATAACGCCTTGGAATCCAGTCAATTGTTTTGGGATCCCGGCTTTGATGCAGAAAGACGGGTTGTTATTTCCAAGTTGGGGTTTTATCACAAGTTGTTTGAGCGGCCTCAACACTTTATTCCGCGTTTTTATCATCGTGTTTATTCATTGCCCATAGAAAATTGGGATTTGACGATCAATACGAGACTTTATGGTGGATTTTGTAGGCTTACCACACAGTTACAAATTCATTTCCAACCGACCATCAATTATATAGAAAGAAATTTGGATGCCTTGCCAGCCGTTAATCAGCAGATAAAAGTCAGCTACGAAAGTGTTATAAAGGACATTGTGAATGCCGAATTAAGTTATTTAAAAGATGGCGCGTGGGTACAAACCGGTTTGGTGGAAATGGAACGGCAGATTGAAATCGTCATTAATGAGACCTTAATTTTAAAGCATATTCAGTGTCGGACGGTTTGTGAATTAACCTCGGTTTTTGAAGAGCTTAACGATGATGAAAAGCTGGATGGTCGCTTTACTCAGGAAGCCGTTTATCTCAATGTGATGCAAAAAAACTTTGAATTTCGCGAGAAACAAGCGCAGGAATTGTTTCGGCAGGAGGATGAATTGGAATTGTTGCGTTTGGAGCATAAGCAAAAGCAGCTGGAAGCCATTAATCAGGAAGATGAAATTCAGCGACAAAAGCAAAAACTGGAAGCGGAAGCAATCAAGCGACAATTGGAAGAGCAAGAGGCGAATCGCATTGAGCAACATGCGATAGAAATGCGCTTGCAGGTGGAAAAAACCAACCATGAGTTGCAGTTAAAAGAAATTGAGTTGGCAGCAGAAATCCAGTATCAAAAAGACCTGCAAATTCGCCAGCAACAACTGGATATGCAGAAACAGGCTCAGCAACTGGAACTGGAATTGTTGCGTTTGGAGCATAAGGAAAAGCAGCTGGAAGCCATTAATCAGGAAGATGAAATCCAGCGACAAAAGCAAAAACTGGAAGCTGAAGCAGTCAAGCGACAATTGAAAGAGCAAGAAGCGTATCGCGTTGAGCAACATGCGATAGAAATGCGCTTACAGGTGGAAAAAACCAACCATGACATGCAGTTAAAAGAAATTGAGTTGGCCGCAGAAATACAGTATCAAAAAGACCTGCAAATTCGCCAACAACAACTGGATCTGCAAAAACAGGCTCAGCAACTTGAACATCAACGCGTCTTGAAAGAATTGCAACGGGATTCAGAAACACGGGAATATGAAAAAGAGCGGCTACAATGGCTGCAAGGCAAAGAGCAGGAACAACGTTTAAAACAGATGGAGCTGGAAGCCGAACTTAAGGAGCAGGAAGCCCATCAACTGGAGCGGCAGAAAAGACAGGAAAAATTGGAAGCTGTAAAAATAGAGCATGAAAACCGCCTGCATCAAATGCGCTTGGAGGCCGAAATTAAAGAGGTGGAATTGCGGGCAGAAGCCACCAAGAGTAAAGATGAGCATTTACGCCGGGAAATTGAATGGCTGGTGCTTGACAGACAACGAGCAGAATTAACGCGCTCAATAAGAGAAGCCAGTCCCAGAGATGAAGGGTTGCGTTAGGTAGTCGATCGTGAGCATAAAGCAAAGCGGGAAAGGCGGGGGTATTTAAAAAATCCACCTAATCTCAATGGCGTTAAGTTAAGCATACGACTGGAGTAAAACAGCTTTAGCTGTTTTTACAGGCAATAGCTGAGGCGATTGCATTCCAGTTTTTTAAATAACTAGCGCTTAACTTAACGGCATTGCTCTTTAATTCTTTTCAAAGAGATGGATTGAAAAATACGGGTCAGTTGCGGTCATTGGGGTTTTCAAATTTTAAAATGTGAAGAGGTGTTGCCATGAATCCGGATATTATTAAAGTGCTTTTGCTTTACAGTCTTGTCTTTAATTATGTGATGCTTTTAATCTGGTTTGGCGTGTTCAGTTTTGCCCACGACTGGCTGTATCGTCTTCATAGTCGATGGTTTTTCATCTCAAGAGAAAATTTTGATGTGCTCCATTATGCCTGCATGGCAGTCTATAAAATCGGGCTTATCCTTTTG
>CAIUYS010000020.1 GCA_903903365.1 uncultured Methylococcaceae bacterium | reverse complement strand
GTCGACACATTCTGGAAACCATTGCCAAGGCCGCACAATTTGATAATAAACCGGGCACCGGCATTGCTTTTCAGGTTGATGTTGAAGATGCTATTGGCGTCATGCGTCAAGTTGAAGAATTAACCCATGAACTGGAAGATAAAATATGATAGTCAACAACAATTTAATCCGCGTTAAAGATGTCATGAAAACCGACTTCGGCACCATTGACGGCATTGCCACGGTAGCCGATGCCTTAAAAAAGATGAAAACACTTAAAACGGCCGTTCTGATTGTTAATAAACGCAATGAGGATGATGAATACGGCATGGTAACCTCCGGTGATATTGCGCGTCATGTTCTGGCTAAAGACCGGGCGCCGGATCGGGTTAACGTCTATGAAATAATGTGTAAACCAGTAATATCGGTACATCCAGATATGGATATCCGCTATTGCTCCCGACTATTTGCCAATTATAATCTGGTCAGGGCTCCCGTTCTTGAAAACAACCAAATTGTCGGCATGGTGAGTCCAAATTCATTAGTTCTGGAAGGGCTATACAAAACGGTTCAATAAATGGCATCCTGTCGAAAATACAAGTACAATTTGTATTATCAGAGTAAAGATATTGAACGAGTGGATGTCCCGGTTATCAATGTTGTAGTTCTGTTTTAACCGTAAGTATTTATTTTAGGAGTTTTTCAAAATGGCAACAGGCATTGTAAAGTGGTTTAACAACACTAAAGGTTTTGGTTTTATAGCACCTTCTGATGGTGGCGAAGATGTTTTCGTTCATCATTCCGTCATTCAGGGCGATGGCTTTAAATCGTTGGCTGAAGGCCAAACCGTGACTTTTGACATTGAATCCGGACCAAAAGGCTTAACTGCCGTTAATGTTTATCCCAAATAAGCATTAATCATTCGGTTTCAAAAAGGGCGCTTGTTATTTGGCAAGCGCCCTTTTTTATGACTTCTGTTTTTGCGTGACGTATTTTTAAAAGCCTATTTTAATGGACGACCTTTAGCGTCTTTATTGATATGACCGGCAAAAAGCAGAATAGCCTCTACAAAACCCCACAGAGCGCCATAACCAACCGTTGCTGCTGTAAGCGCCAGTTGGGCAATGCCCAGCCAATAAAACCCCAGATAAAATCGATGCAGCCCTGTAAAGCCGAGAAATAAAGCCAACGCAGCAGCTACATACTTATATTTAACCGCTTTAGGCGGGGTCAAATAAGCGCCTACCAAATTAATGTTGCGGGCAATGGTTTCCTCTGTGTCAAAGTTCACATCATCACCCACGTCGGGTGGCACTTGCGCAGCCCAATCATCCAAATGAAACGTGTATGATTTTTCCTCACTTTTTATTACCCCAATTTGGTTATCGGGCTCATAACTTTCAATATATCCAATCATCTATTTACCTTTAATAATGTACAATCGAGCAATTAATCATCCTGCAAACGCACCGCCAACACATCACAAGTCGCATGATGCAGTACCCCGTTGGCTGTCGATCCCAATAACAAAGCCATACCATGTCGGCCATGTGAACCGATGACGATTAAATCGACCTTGTTTTCCTCTGCAACCCTTACTATCTCTGACTTGGGGCTACCCATTTCCAACCATTGCCTGTCTTCAGGGACTCCCATCTTTTCAGCTAGTTTAGACAGTCTCTTTTTTGCCCCTGCCATCAACTCGGTTGTTAAATCCAAATTGAATGGAATATCCGCACCATAACCGGCATCTGTAATCGGCAAACTATCCACTACATGAATAATACCCAGCTTTGCCTGATATTTAACAACTAAATCCTTCGCCCTGCTTGCAACGGCTTCACAATGTTCGTAAAAATCCACTGCCAATAATATATGTTTGTAGCTTTCCATCCCCCCCCCTATTTAACACCGACAACTTCAGGAAATAATAAAGCCATCACCTGATAAGATCCCAGTAAATATAAAAACGCCAGACCCAAACTAAAGCTTAGGGGTTTCTCCAGCGCATTGCTAATAATATGCCCGGTAACCGCCCAATGCCAACCGATTAAAACCAACATGACCAAAAACACCAACAAGCCACCTTGCCCTGTCTCCATCGAAGCAATTCCAGGCAGGGCAAAAAAACTGATCAGCGCATCCGTTCCCAATACGGCGCATACCACTTGGTAGAACCGCCCCTGCTTTCGAGCCACAGACAACATCATCCAGATAAATCCGGCCACCAAAACAATTTCGACAATAACCTGCAATAGCACATTAAGCCAAGTGAAATGGATGCTTAACATTAATACCCGAATACTGACATAAACAACTAAAAATAGCTGTAACAGCCATTTAGAATACGGCAAATCCTGCGGCCCTTTTTTAAAAAGGCAAATATCAAATACCAGCTTTATAATGTCAAACATTAACTTTACCCCAATATATTAAGGATACAAGGCTCAAAGTGTGTTGGCACCGATTCACAGATTATAAATAATTTTAGTCTGTGAATCGGTGGCGTTTTTTTAAGTGACGCTACTACGATCTTTTTTTATTCATCACTCCGCATTTTCAATCTTTTCTTCCGCTTCCATCCAAGCCGTTTCTGCCTCATCCAGCGCCTTATCGACTTGCACTTTTTTATCCAATAATTGCTTTAAGCGGGCTTTTTCCGATTCGGCATAAATCTCGGGATCTGCCAATTGGTGTTCCAACTGGCGCTGTTCATTATGGTATTTTTCAACAGCCATTTCCGCTTTTTTTAGCGCATCAAACAACGGCTTATGTTTTTGCCTGCGCTCTGCATCCAGCTTCCTTTGGTCTTTACGCGATACAGTTGGCGCAACCTCTGTCGCTGTTTTTTCATCGCCTTTTTTCTGTTCGGTCAACCAAATCCGGTAATCATCAAGATCCCCATCAAAGGGCTGCACTTTACCGCCAGCGACTAATAATAACTGATCTGTCACCGAGCGCAATAAATGCCTGTCATGTGACACTACCACCATCGCGCCTTGGTAGCCTTGTAACGCCACACTCAAGGCATGGCGCATTTCCAAATCCAAATGATTGGTTGGCTCATCCAGCAACAACAGGTTGGGATTTTGATAAACCAGCAATGCTAAAACCAACCGCGCCTTTTCACCACCGGAAAAAGGTTTTACCGCTTGCAGCACCTTATCACCCTGAAAATCAAAGCCCCCCAGAAAGTTTCGTAGCTCTTTTTCAGTAGCCTGCTTATCCAACTTTTGTAAATGCCATAAAGGACTTTCATCAAGCTGCAATTGCTCCAGTTGATGCTGGGCAAAATAACCGATCTTTAACGATTCCGCTTCGTGCCGGTTGCCCAACAGCGGCAACATATCACCCGCCAACACTTTAATAAAACTGGATTTACCCGCGCCGTTAGGCCCCAAAAGTCCAATACGATCACCCGGCGAAATGGATATGCCTGCCTGCTTAATCACACAGGTATCGCCATAGCCTATATCGACTTTATCCAGCGTTAATAAAGGATTAGGCATTTTTCCCGGCTTGGCAAAACTAAAATCAAACGGCGAATCCACATGTGCCATCGCAATTAATTCCATACGTTCCAGTGCTTTGATACGGCTTTGTGCCTGCCTCGCTTTGGTCGCTTGGGCTTTAAAGCGGTCAACAAAACTTTGAATATGGGCAATTTCGCGTTGCTGTTTCTGGAAAGCGGATTGTTGTTGTGCCAATTTTTCGGCACGCATTTTTTCAAAGGCGGAATAGTTGCCGGTATATATCTCGGCTTTACCCTGCTCAATATGCACGATATGATCGGTGATGGTATCGAGAAAGTCACGATCGTGAGAAATCAACAACAAAGTACCGGGATATTTGCACAGCCAGTCTTGCAGCCAGATAACGGCATCCAGATCAAGATGGTTGGTCGGCTCATCCAGCAACAACACATCGGAACGGCACATCAAAGCTTGCGCCAGATTAAGGCGCATACGCCAACCGCCGGAAAACGAGTTGACGGCATTGTGTTCCTGATCAGCGGTAAAACCCAAGCCGTTCATTAAGCGGGACGCTCTGGCTTCAGCCGTATAACCGCCAATGGTATCTAAAGCAGCGTGCAATTCGGCCTGTTTTAAGCCGTTGTCAGACGCTTCGGCAAGCTTTAATCTGGCCTCCAGCCGCCTTAATTCCTGATCACCATCAATGACATAATCAATGGCAGAACTGGTGACGGCAGGCGTTTCCTGGGCAACATGCGCGATTTCCAGATTGGGCGGCATGGAAAAATCGCCTTCATCCAAGTGCAGTTCATTTTTGACCAGCGCAAATAAACTGGATTTGCCTGCACCATTCGCGCCGGTAAAACCAACTTTTTGGCCTTTGTGAATAGTAAAAGAAGAGTTGGCAAACAGCACTCGCGCACCACGGCGCAGGGCTATATTTTTAAAATTTAGCATTAAGGTTCAAGGTAAAGGGTGAAAGGTACAAAACAAAAGCGGTCTGACTTGGCGTGATAAACCATTAGTTATAATATTTTCCCGTGCTGTATTTCATTTAAAACTTCATATAAGACGTCTCTTATATCTTCTATTAGCTCGATTATTTCATCAGACACATTTATTTGTTGAGCAATACTCTGGACGAGTATAAAGGTATTTTTCATGTGATTTAAATTCCTCACACTTTCCCAACTCATTGCTTCATTAATATGAAACATCAATTGAGAACAGTCTTTACTGTCATGTTCTTTGATTACCTCATCCTTTAGTACTTCCCATGCTCCCTGTAAATCGGAGAGTATGGTTTTTTCATAGTGAGTAGGCTCTTGATAAAAGCTCATGATCTTCCAGTGTGTTTCATCTGTCTTCGGTTAGGTGAATGCTTTACCGCAGATATTAATATGGTTGCTAAAATTTAAGTGAACCGGCAAATGCCAAGAATAGTATATTCAATAGTGCCAACGCAATTAATAGATAAATTGTTATCTGCATGCCTAATACTCTTCTCTTAAGATTCTTTGCCGGAAGACCTACAGCATGAAATATTCGCCCAACTAACAAAGTGATTCCAAATATATGGATAAGTATTTTCGGCGCTCCGTTTAATTCGAGCATTAATAAAAGCAACAATGTTATAGGAATGTATTCCAATCCGTTTGAATGGGTGCGAATTGCTAATTGCAGCTCTTCATTTCCCCCGTCACCAACACTTATCCTATTTTTTATACGAAGTTTTATAACCGAAAGAGAAAGCTTCACTATTAATAAGGACAAGAGAGAGGCGTATAACGAAGTAATCATAGATACCCTTATTGTTTTTTTAACTTGAAGCAGGCTGGGTTTGTAGCCCCGACCAGTATATTTGAATTTCGCAACGATTAACAAAACGTGAGCAACGGGGTTGCAAGCCCCGTCAATCTTAGTTTAATGACGGATTATTCCCCGGCGATCGACATGCGCTCAACCAGTATTGAACCGGTGCGAACGTTACCGCGATAATCAATGTCATTGCCTACGGCGACAATATTTTTCAACATATCTTTCATGTTGCCGGCAACGGTAATTTCTTCAACCGGATATTGAATTTCGCCATTTTCCACCCAAAATCCTGCGGCACCGCGTGAATAATCACCCGTGAGTATATTAACGCCCTGCCCCATTAATTCGGTAACCAACAAACCGGTACCCATCAGCTTTAACATACCCTGATAATCTAGCGTACCTGAATCTATCGTTAAATTACGCACTCCACCAGCGTTACCGGTACTGTGCATCCCCAATTTACGTGCGGAATAAGTGCTTAATACATAACTCCGTAAAATACCATCGGAGACAATATCGCGGTTTTTTGTCGCTACGCCTTCGCCATCGTAGGCTGCACTGCCTAAAGCGCCTATTAAATAAGGCTGTTCGTGGATATGAATAAATTCCGGAAAAACTTGGCTATCCAATGCATCCAGTAAGAACGAAGCCTTGCGATATAAGTTTCCGCCACTGATGGCGCCTATAAACGAAGACAATAATCCTGAAGCCGTTTCTGCGCTATACAAAACCGGACATTGCCGAGTGCTTAAGCTGCGCCCTTCTAATCGTCTAAGCGCTCGCTCTGCAGCTTTTTTACCTATCTGTGCAGCGGCTTCCAAATCCAGGGCATTTCTTGATACGCTATACCAGTAATCACGCTGCATACTGTCGCCACGCTGCGCCAATACTGAACAACTTAAGGAATGGCGCGTGGAAATATAGCCCTGAAGAAAGCCAAGACTATTACCCATCACATGGATGCCTTGATGGGTATTGACTGATGCACCTTCGGAATTACTGATTTCAGCATGATAAGTGCGGGCGGCATCTTCGCATTCAATAGCCAAAGCAATCGCCTTATCAACGCTAAGATCCCACGGATGATTAAGATCAAGATCGGGAAATTCAGTGGCCAGCAACGCTTCTTCAGGCAATCCGGCATAAGCATCTTCACTGGTATAGCGGGCAATACTACAAGCGGCGCTAACCGTTTCTTTAATGGACTCCGGCGACAAATCGGTAGTACTGGCGGAACCTTTGCGTTGGTCAAAATAGACCGTTATGCCGAGGCCTTGACCACAATGATGCTCGATCGTTTCAACATCACCCAGACGCGCTGACACCGACAAACCATTTTCCTGGCTCAAACCTGCTTCGGCCGCACTGGCACCTTGTTTTTTTGCTTCG
>CAIUYS010000019.1 GCA_903903365.1 uncultured Methylococcaceae bacterium | reverse complement strand
TAGGTTAGTGATTTAAATCAATGACCCGCTTGGCAAGCCATACCAGACTGGATCAAGGTGTCAAAATAAAGCCCCAATCCCCAACCCTAAGCGCAACCCGCCAAACCCTATAGCCGTCATCCCGGCAGGGAGAGCGAAGCGAGGGTTGGCCGGGATCCAATTGCCATGGATGGCAAATCGTAAAGCCGTTAAAATCCAATCTTAAATGCTACCCACATTAATACATCCATGTACTCTGGATCCCGGCAGTTCATGCCGGGATGACGGGAAATTTGTAATTTTTTATAGTTCGTTGGCGACTTGTTTCATGACTTTTTGCGCTTGCATATCCAGTAAATCATAAGAAAGCTTATCACCCCTACACCTTAAATTGACTAAAATTTATCACTTACAACAACTTACTGAGCAAACCATCTTGTACTTACCAACGATGGGCACGGCCATGCCTTTGCCCATCCTACTCAACTACAGGGATGTAAAAAATACGACTAAATGTGTATTTATAACGACCAAAAGACATGTAAATAACAAGGATTGCCATCCCTGTACTCCGGATCCCGGCGGTCCATGCCGGAATGACGACTTGTGTAGATACCCAACCGTAAAAGTAGGATGGGCAAGGCAACGTGTACCCATCAAATCCTATCCTATCAAATAACGATGAGCATGCTGACACTTTGCCCATCCTGACTGGATCTTAACAAACCAAATCAGCTACCCTTCACACTGATTTCCAATACCTTACTCCATTGCCCCACTTGAGCGTCTCGAATACGATAAATAGCCCGATATTTCCACAACGCCACGTTACCGGGTAATGGCAAAGGCGTACTATCTTCAAAACTGGTAGTCATTTGAATGGTAACCAAACCAAACGAACCGGTACCATAATCAGCCTCTATTAACAAAGCATCCGTACCCTTATGATACCAATACAAAACCGGATGACCGGCATTAAAATCAAAGGTTAAATCCGGTTGTAACAAGGCTGGATCTGGCTGAGGGTTTTGTGCTGGAATAATATGCAAGGCTTTACCGATAGCTTCGGTATAATTTTTATGCTTTTTAATACGCATAATTAAAGCGCCCAAAAAACCAAGAATATCCGGAAAAGGCTCTGATGTTGGCGGCGCAATAACCACCAGTGGAGCCGGCAGATTAATAATCGTGCCTTTAGGGCCATCGCGCAGCACCCGTTTAAGACCAAAATTACCATCGGTAAAACGCTGCGCCGCCTCTTCAACCTTAAGGCTATAATCAAACCAATCAGAACCCGCCTGAACTTGTCCTATATCGGTCGCACTAATTTCTAAAATATTGGCATAATTGGGTAATTGAATACTAAGGTGCTGCAAGAGATCGCGTCTACCTGCATCGGTACGTGGAATAGTCGGTGAATTAGTCATAAGATGAATCCTCTTAAAAGAAAAAAGTCTAGTAAAAAAATGTCAGCGGAAAAATAATGCACCTTTTTTTAAAAAAAATCCATACTTTTTTACTTACACACTTATTAAACACGACCGTACAGACTTTGTGACCGGTATCGACTAATTTAAAACCACCTACACCTTATTTGGACAAGACATTTTAGGATTTGAACACAGCAGCACATTATCTGAAATGCTAATCCTACTCAATTTGTTGCAAGTATCATTATATAAAAACCGCGTACCATCAATAAATGTCGCCAGACATTTCACATCGTTACCGCTAACCATTGTCTAAAACGCTCATCACAAACTATATATCGTTGTTTCCGCATAAAGCGTAGCGCATACCAAATAGTGAGTCGTTATACAATCCTAATGATAAGGACTAACCACAATGTGAACAGCCAATACCAAATAGTGTATAACCCAAAACATCAAATAAAAACATCAACAAAAATAGTAAGATGAGAGAAATCACAACAACACCAAACCATCGATGGACACGGCCATGCCTTTACCCATCTACGCAAGCCCGCTAAAAAACAGGATGGGCAAAGCAACGCGTGCCCATCAACACCACACCAACCATAAGCATGGCCATACCTTTACCCCCACAATTCCTATAGCCGTCATCCCGGTAGGGAGAGCGAAACGAGGGTTGGCCGGATCCAGTTGCCATGGATAGCAAATCGTAAAGCAGTTAAAACTCAATCTTAAATTCTACCCACATCAATACCTCCATGTACTCTGGATCCCGGCGGTCCATGCCGGGATGACGAGGCCTATATAGTTTTTCACATTGTCACGAAGTATCAACACGAAGAGCAAGGCCAAGACAAAATCCCAATCTTCACCCACCAAACCCTATAGCCGTCATCCCGGCAGGGAATGCCGGGATCCAATTGCCATGGATGGCAAATCGTAAAGCAGCTAAAAAACCTTAAATCAAATCCGACCATAAGTCATGCCAATCAGGATTGGTTTTTTCCAACAACGTAATCTTTGCACGCCGGGACCAATTCTTTAATTGTTTCTCACGTTGGATAGCACTTTCCAATATTTCGTGAACTTCATACCAAACCAGATCATGAATACCATAACGCTTAGTAAACCCTTCAACCAGTTCCATGCGGTGCTGGTATACCCGTTTAATAAGATCGGAGGTAACACCGATATACAGCGTTCCATTTCTTTTACTGGCCAGCATATAAACGCAAGGCTGTTTAAGCATTATGATCTCCTCTTGCACATCCATGTACTCTGGATCCCGGCAGTCCATGCCGGGATGACGAGACATTTGTAGATTCTACAATGTCACGAAATATCAATACGAAGCCAAAATCCAAATCCAAATCCAAATCCAAATCCAAATCCTAAACTTTACCCGCCAAACCCTATAGCCGTCATCCCGGCAGGGAATGCCGGGATCC
>CAIUYS010000018.1 GCA_903903365.1 uncultured Methylococcaceae bacterium | reverse complement strand
TCCTGGCTTACCGAAAAACTGGGTATCGATGAATTTGAAGTGAAAGAAGGGGAAACGCTACAAGATACACTGGTCGCAGTGGGTCAATACCTGACCCCCGATTTTTATGTCGGTGCCAAAGTAGGCCTGTTTAACAAACAAGCAGGAATGGTACTAAAACATAAAATCACCGATTCAATCAATATTGAAACCCAAGCCGGCACCTCGCAGCGGGTAAAAATAAATTATGAAATTGACAGGGATTAGTTCCGTTGGATGGGGTGGTTCTTTTTCAACCCAACCTTTACCGCATTGCATGCCTTTATTTCGTAACTTTTAACAGGCGTTTAAACCACAAATCAATACACAAACTCAAAAATAAATATAAAAAATTGTTTTTTTATTGAGAATGAAGTTTGATTAATTGATCACGAACGTCTGATTTGTTGTACTATTTAAAATTGGAATTGCCGCTTCGGAGCCGCTTGGTAGCCTGTCAAAACCAACCTAACTTGAACGCCATGATATTTTCCTTCCACCCAACCATTGTCCTGATGCTCGTTGCCTTAGTGGCACGTGCCGGCGATATGGTCTATGACGTGTGAATAACACCATCAGCCGATAGCTTCCGGTCAGCTCCAACTAAAAATCAACACACGCTCGGAAGGGCTTGGGTATGAGTACCTGCTTCAAAACACAAGGTACTACTTTTACGGGTAAAGAATAATTATAATTTATCGCCTGGTCAGTTTTGACAATAGAAATATTCGACATTGAAAAACCATGTTGCGCCTATAATACGGCTCTTAAACATTCACCGTTGATCAAACTATGAAAAAAATCCTGCTTGCACTGTTGGCTATCTTCCTGATCATTGAGGAATGGCTTTGGGATCTGTTAACGGCTTTTGGGCGCACACTATTCCAATGGCTGAATCTGGAACCATTTGAACAATGGCTCAGGCAGACAGATCGTGTCGTGGCGTTGGTAGCGTTTAGTATTCCGATAATGATTGTTGCCCCAATCAATATCTTGGCTTTCGTATTGATTTCTAAGGGATTGATTCTGCAAGGCATCTTGATGGAATTGTTGGCAAAATTACTGGGTACTTTACTGGTAGCCAGAGTGTTTGCACTGACCAAGCCACAGCTATTAACCTTTGCTTTCTTGAATGTTATTTACACCACGATTACTCGTTGGTTACATTGGGCGCATGATAAAGTCACAGAAACTACCGTGTATCGCTGGATGAAACAATTAAGAGTCTGAGGATAATACTGGTATTTTTTTCAGTTTATGCAAAGGACATGTCATTTTGAGAACAAAATCAATTAAACCATTAGGCTACCGCGCCAGTTGGTTGGCTTCTTTGTTTGCTTCTAATTCCGGTTATAAGTCATTGTCTTTAGCAGGCGACGGACTTGTTCTGGCGGGCGGTGAATCTGCTCAAACCAGGGTTCCTTATTTGACAATCAGCCTGGGTATAACGGTAGAGCAGGGCTATTTTTGGGATGTCTTGGTTATTCCTCTGGAAAATGGAGAGTGTTTACGTTTTAGCGGCGTGGCTAAAAAGCGATCAGGGCCGTTGCAAATAGCGCTTACTCAATACTGCCACACGGCTATTAAAACCTTTTATCAACGCATAGTGCCTGATTTGCAGCAAGCCTATCAGCAGGCCGGTATTTTATTCTCGGGACAGCGTTATATTCGTGATGCTGTTGCACGGCAATGGTTTACAAATTACCAGCATTTAGCAAACGGGATAAATCGCCAGGATATTCACCTTTTTTTAGCACCTGAAACACGGCAATGTCTAAAAACGCTCCAGCCGCTGTTAACGCAAGGTTATGCTTACATAGACAAGCGCAATAAAGCCTATGTACGACAACAATTGGCAACTTTTCAGTTGTTTTTTGATCAGGTGGAAAGTAATCCGCTAACAGCCAATCAGCGTAAAGCATGTATTATCGATGAACAACATAATTTAGTGTTGGCCGGTGCCGGTACCGGCAAGACCAGTACCATGATCGGTCGAGCCGGTTATTTAATAAAAGCGGGGCTTGCCCCGCCGGAAAAAATCCTGATGCTGGCGTTTGCGCGTAAGGCAGCAGAGGAGATGGATGGCCGTATCCAGACCCAATTGGAAATTAATAATCTAACGGCGAAAACGTTTCATAGTCTTGGAAAACACATCATCACTCAGGTGGAAGGTGTGGTGCCAGCCATCAATAAAATGGCGGAAGACGAACGTTTGCGGGCTCATTTTGTCGATGAACAAATCCAGCGCTTATTAGGGGATGAGCTTTATAAATCACGGTTGGTCACCTATTTTTTACGCTTCAGTTATCCCTATAAAAGCGCTTTCAAATTTAACAGTCTGGGTGAATACAACAACTACCTTTTGGAAAACGACCTGCGCACGTTACAGGGCGAGTTGGTAAAAAGCTATGAAGAATGCGAGATTGCCAATTGCTTGTTTCGTCAGGGCATTGTTTATGAATATGAAGCCAATTATCAGGTAAATACTGCGGGGCCGGATTATCGTGCTTACCAGCCGGATTTTTATTTGCCTGAGTATGGTATTTATATTGAACATTTTGCCGTCAATGAAAAAAATCAAACGCCACCGTTTATCGACCAAAAAAGCTATCTGGCCGGTATGGAATGGAAGCGGGCATTGCATCTAAAGCACAAAACACACTTGATCGAGACCTATAGTTATTTAAAGCACCAAGGTATTTTGACAAAATCCCTGGAGGATAAACTGCTTCAAGCGGGCGTAAAGTTTAAGCCCTTAGCCAACAATGAACTGCTGAAAAAATTAAATCAATTGGGACGGGTTGCTGAATTTAGCCTGTTGTTGGCTCAAGTGTTGGCATTATTTAAAGCGGCCTGCCTGAATTTAAAAAGTCTGGTGTCACTCGCCAAACAACATGAAGACCATGAACGTATGCAGGCCGCTGCGTTTTTGTTTGAGCCGGTTTATGAAGTGTATCAACAGCATTTGCGCGATACCAACACCATTGATTTTGAAGATATGATCGGCCGGGCGATTGAGTATGTGGAAAACGGGCGTTACCAATCACCGTACCGTTATTTATTGGTCGATGAATTTCAGGATATTTCTGCCAGTCGGGCCAGGCTGGTCAAGGCGTTATTAGCGCAAAATTCAGAGTGCAGCCTGTTTTGCGTGGGCGATGACTGGCAGTCGATTTATCGCTTTACCGGTAGCGATGTCAATATCACCAAAGACTTTGAGGCACATTTTGGTTGCACAGCGACCAGCATACTGGATAAAACCTTTCGTTTTAATAACAAAATCGGCGCTGTCGCATCGCGCTTTGTCATGCAAAATTCAACGCAAATCGCCAAGAAGATCCAAAGTCATACCCTCGTCGAACACGCTGCGGTCTCGTTAATTAGAACGCCACAGGATCAGGTCGGCTTGAATGCTGCGTTATCAGCCATTAATGGTAAAACCGGTGTACAGGCCAGCGTGCTCATTTTGACCCGATTCAATTTTAGAAAACCGGATTTATCGACTCTGACGCGGCAATACCCGAAATTAAAACTGCAATTTATGAGTGTGCATGCGTCCAAAGGCAAAGAAGCTGATTACGTGATCATACTGGGTCTTGAGAAAGGCAAACAGGGTTTTCCCTCGGAAAAAACGACGCATCCGTTGGTGGATCTCTTATTGCCCAAAGCGGAAGCCTTTGCTCATGCTGAAGAACGGCGCTTGTTTTATGTGGCCTTGACCCGAGCCAAACAGCATGTGTATCTGGTCAGCGATGCCAATAAAGTCTCGGATTTTGTCAGAGAGCTGGTCGATAAAAAGTATGACGTTCTCTGTGACGAATTTACCGGTGATAAATTTCAGGAGAAACTGGCCGATGTTGTCTGTAGTCAGTGTGAAATCGGCTACATGGTGCCCAAGGATAGTCAATACGGCAGTTTTTTGGGGTGTAGCCAATACCCGCTGTGTAACCATACCCAGGCAGCCTGTCAATTGTGTGGCAGTGGCTTGAAGGAGAAAGGCCGGTTTCGGGTTTGTGAAAATAAACGTTGCGATTATGTTGAACCGGTTTGTCCCAAATGCAGTGGAAAAATGATCTCAAGAAACGGGCCTTCCGGACAGTTTTGGGGCTGCTCACATTACCGTAAAGATGGCGAGTTCTCTTGCTCGCATACCGAGAAGTTTGTTGATTTAAAAGTCGCTAATAGTAAAAACCTGGCTGCGGAAAGGGTCACCGCGTGATTTTGACAGCACTTGACGACTATTTATTTTTGATGATGACAAGTTTTCAACCTGTTTGCCATGAAGCTGAAGATTTTTTCTTTGTGGTGAATTATTTTTAATGGCTTTGTTATAATTTAAGTCGTCACATAGATTAAAATCAGTCCAGTTGATTTATTAAACGTTCGCAACCGTGGACGTGAATAGCAAGACTCACTCAATAATATTATAAAATGACTCAGAAAAAACGCTTGATTATTGCCATGACCGGTGCAACCGGTGCCGTTTATGGCGTAAGGATGTTGCAAATTTTACAGGAACAGGATGAATGGGAAACGCATCTTGTTATTTCTGATGCGGGTGTGGTTAATTTAAAACACGAAATGGATATAAAGCGGGCCGAGCTTTTTAAGTTGGCCGATGTGACTCATGGTATTGATGATATTGCCGCCAGTATTTCCAGTGGCGGTTTTAAAACTGAAGGAATGATTATTGCACCGTGTTCAATGAAAACGCTGGCTGCTGTGGCTCATGGCTTTGGTGACAATTTGATTTCACGTTCGGCTGATGTCGTTTTAAAAGAGCGCAGGCGTTTGGTGGTAATGCCGCGTGAAACGCCTTTAAATTTGGTGCATATCAGAAATATGGGCATTGTGACGGAAATGGGCGGGATTATGTTTCCACCGATGCCGGCTTTTTACAGCAAAACCGATTCATTAACGGCGATGGTTAACGAAACAGTCGGTCGGGTGCTGGATATGTTCGGCGTTAATGTCGAGGGTTTGTATACGCCTTGGGAAGGTTTGTAGCGGGTTGTTAAAGAGACCTTCATCGATTAAGCGACATTATTTTCTGTAGGGCGTGCCGTGCGCGCCCTACGTACTTAATTAATTCAGGGCTCTATAAAGCATGGCACCATGAAGACCATAACCGTAGGGGCAGACCTATGTGTCTGCCCTAAATTAAACAACAAATCGATTGAATTGGGCGAACACACAGGTTCGCCCCTACGTGTCTTGGTAGTGAATTAATCAAGCGCCTAAGACAAAAGTTTTGAGTTTTTACTGTTACGAAACAGTAACGGTTTTTCATTGGCGGATAACGCGCTTTTTGCAGCCGAATCTATCGCTTGCTGAATAACGCCATGATCGGGTGATTTGCTGCATACCGGATCGGCGTTATACATGTCGCCAGTCAATAAGTAGGCTTGGCAATGGCAACCGCCAAAATCCTTGTCTTTTTCATCGCAACTGCGACAAGGTTCTTTCATCCAGTCATCGCCTCTAAAAAAATTAAAGGCTTTTGACTTATTCCAGATTTCTTCAATGCTGTAGTCTTTAACGTTAGGACAATCCAGCCCGGGTAAATCACGCGCCGAATGACAGGGTAGTGCAACGCCATCCGGTGCGACCGTTAAAAAGGTAGTGCCCCAGCCGTTCATACAGGCTTTGGGTCGATCTTCATAAAAATCCGGTACGACATAATAAATTTTCATTTTACCCGTAACGGTTTCTTTAAATGCCTGGGCGATGGCTTCGGCTTTTTCAAACTGTTCTTTTGTGGGTAGCAATAAATCACGATTGGCATGTGCCCAGCCGTAATATTGGGTGTTGGCAAGTTCCAGATAGTCAGCGCCCAACTCTTCTGCCATTGCCAGAATTTCCGGCATTTGGTGTATATTTTCGCGGTGAATAACCACGCATAACACCATCGGGTAGCCGTGTTTTTTTACCAGATGCGCCACTTGTTTTTTGTGTTCAAACGAAGCGGTACCCGCGATATGGTCGTTTAGTTCCTGGCTACTGGCCTGAATGCTCACCTGAATATGATCCAGTCCCGCCTCTTTAAGCTGGATGATTTTTTCTTCGGTCAGTCCGTAGCCTGACGTAATCAGGTTGGAATAATAACCCAAGTCTCTGGCGTGTTTAACCAGTTCGGTTAAATCTTTGCGGGTGAGCGGTTCGCCTCCCGAAAAGCCTAATTGCACGGCACCCATTTTACGGGCTTGGGTCAGTACGCGTTTCCAGTCTTCGGTGTCTAATTCAGTTTGATATTTTGTATAATCAATCGGGTTAGAGCAATAAGGGCATTGTAACGGGCAAGCGTAAGTAAGCTCGGCCAGTAACCAGCGCGGCGGTGTAGGGTTAGTTTTGATTAATCCAGCCATTTTGTAGTGCAACCTCCAGGAAAGCGGTAATGTCGT
>CAIUYS010000017.1 GCA_903903365.1 uncultured Methylococcaceae bacterium | reverse complement strand
CAACGGCTTTATCAGCCGGCTTTATTGTGGTGTTTAGGAAACAGTAAAAAAGTATTTATCGGTGCCGGCGCTTTATTAGCGGTGACTGTGGTGATATTTACACAGATAGGCAGTACCTTTATGCCGACGATGGATGAGGGCGATATTATCCTGCAACTGGAAAAATTACCCTCCATCACACTGGAGCAATCAGTGGGATTGGACGGTAAGGTTCAAAAAAATCTGCTTAAAAATATTCCCGAAATAGCCACCATTGTTTCCAGAGCAGGCGCTGATGAACTGGGTCTTGACCCGATGGGCCTCAATGAAACCGACACGTTTTTGGTACTTAAACCTAAAGACCAATGGCGTATGGATAGCAAAGAAGCGTTGATTGAAGAGATTCGTAAGGTCATGGCGCAAACCCCCGGCGTTGCTTTTGGTTTTACCCAGCCGATTGAAATGCGGGTTTCAGAAATGCTGACGGGTACACGCGGCGATGTGGCGGTTAAATTATTTGGGTCTGATCTTGCTGTGTTAAATGAAAAAGCCACTGAAATAGCGGAAATATTAAAACATATTACCGGCTCCAGTGACGTGTTTTCCAAACAAAATAACGGCATGCAATTTTTACAACTCACCCTTGATAAATTAGCCGCAGGGCGTTTGGGACTGGATAGTGACAGTATTGAAACCTTGCTGCGTGCACAGATTGAAGGTTTAAATCTGGGTATTGTTCAGGAAGGTATTAAACGAACACCGCTCATTTTGCGTGGCAGCAGTAACACTGCCAATTTTGATAATCTGCAAATCACCCTGCCAACTGGCGGACATGTCCCGGTAACGGCCATTGCCAAAATCCAAAAAGTTGAGGGTGTCGTGTCGATTGGCAGAGAGCGTGGACAACGGTTTGTGGTCGTTCGCAGCAATGTACAAGATCGGGATTTGGTGGGATTCGTTGATGAAGCCCGCAAAGCCGTTGCCGAAAAAGTTAAATTACCCACCGGTTACACCGTTGAATTTGGCGGACAGTTTGAAAATCAACAACGGGCAGCAGCCACCTTGACGCTGGTTGTACCCATCTCCTTGGGCTTGATTTTTTTGTTGTTGTTTTCAACGTTTGGTTCAGTCCGCCAGGCTGTACTGGTGTTGTCAAATATTCCGCTGGCCATGGTCGGTGGTGTTTTTGCGCTATGGATTTCCGGCGAATATTTGTCCGTACCGGCCTCCGTTGGTTTTATCGCTTTGCTGGGTATTGCGGTACTCAATGGCGTAGTGATGGTCAGTTATTTTAATCAGCTCAAAGCAACCGGTATGGAGCTGATTAAAGTAGTGACACTGGGTTCTTCACGGCGTTTAAGACCGGTATTAATGACGGCCAGTATCGCGGCTTTTGGTTTGATTCCGTTGTTGTTTGCAACCGGACCCGGCTCTGAAATTCAAAGACCTTTAGCCATCGTCGTGATTGGCGGCTTGGTATCATCCACCTTTTTAACGTTATTTTTATTACCCATTTTGTTTAAATTATTTGGCGTACCCAAGGAGATTGAGCAATGAACTGCAAAGAGTATTTGGTAACCCTCAACATTCCGCCCAGCCTTGAAGAGCTGATGGTTGACAGTCTATTGATGTTTGAAGAGGATCATGGTTTCAGCAGTTTTCCGGTCAACGCCCATCATCATATTAACAAAGGCTTATCTTTAGCGGAACAAGTGACGGGGCGTCAGAGAAGAATCCGCTTCCAGATGTATGTGCCGGTAGAGGAGTTACCGAGATTGTTGGAGCAACTACGTCGGGATTTTTCCGGTTCGGGTATTGATTATTGGGTTTTACCCGTGATTGAAAATGGGGTGATTTAAACTCAATCATCAAGTTTTCTTACCTTGACTTTCCCGAAGTAGATTTTTTATTCACCACGAAGACACGAAGAGCACGAAGAAAGAAAAAACTTCGTGTTCTTTGTGTCTTCGTGGTGAAAAGCCTTTAAGGTTTTTTGCCAAGTTCAATGCTGGTCGTGCTTTCGAAGCTTTAATGGCTTTCAAATCGTGAGTAACGGGGTTGCAAACCACGTCACGCGATCGAGGTTTTACCTGTAACTAATGAGAAGTTACGTTGAATTTACCTGATTGTTTGTACAATTATCAAGATTGTAAGTTTAATCTTCCTGATT
>CAIUYS010000016.1 GCA_903903365.1 uncultured Methylococcaceae bacterium | reverse complement strand
TTTTCTTTACTCACAATAAAATTCCTTTGCGGGCAATCATAAAAATAGGCTGCTCTTCCTGTCCGGGATTTTTTACCAACAAATCAACTTTGGTATCACAGGTTGCGGATAATAAATATTCAAGTGTTAATGTTTTTTTCAAATCCAAAATAGTTGAAGTCTCAAAAAACAAATCAATATCACCGCCCCTTTTAGCATCATCTGTACGTGAACCAAATAAGTAGATACGACCCATGGGATCCGCACCCTTTAGTAAATGACAAACGGCCTTGTTTTCTGCAACTGAAAGTCTCATTTTATTTACTCTATACAATTTTCTGGTATAGCCAGATCATAAATTTTGGCTACCAATTTAAAGCGGTACAGATAAAAAATCTGGCTTATTGATTCCGGGAGCGCTTAGCCACGCTCGGCGTAGTCAGTAATCGGCTTAACTATCCCGTGCCGAGCTGGGGCACGGAGTTCCCGGAAAGTTATCTGTCCCGACTTAAGTTGGTAGCCTAAATTTTAATAACTGAATTATATCATTGGCCAAGCATTACCACATTCATGTCATAGACTTTTGTTGATATACTGGATACGGTTACGTATTTTTAATCAATCAAAAAATCCTACTTGCAATCGTATCAGGTCGGTCGCGATCAAAAATCTCATTGGCCCATAACATTACTACGATTTCTTCTTCGCCTACATTAGGCATCTTTCTGGATCCCGGCAGTCCATGCCGGGATGACGAGACATTTGAAGACGTCAATAGCTTTCTAAACGTAAGTAACGGGGTTGCAAGCCTCGTTACGCTTTAGTCTCTATAAAATCAGTAGGGTATTTTGCATCTTGCCTAAGTGTTAAGTAGTCGCTCAAAAGTTATTTAACATTTTCAAAAAATAAATTTATCCATTATTTACCAAAACACCAGTAATGATGATTTTTTAGGTTTAAATACGATTTCTTAGGTAAAAAATCGTATTTACCATTTTGTTAAAAGACTTTTAGCTACCTACTTAGTGGGGCATTTCATCATTGAAAACAGCATCCAAATTTGGCGCTGAGATGGCGCTAATCAACCACTCTTTAAGTTGATCTTCGCTGGCGTGCCTTAAACTGTTGACAACTGCATCAGATAACTCACCAAAACGATGCTTAAGCATTAAGCCAAGCATTTCTGCCTCGCCTTCCAGCAATCCTTCTTGCCGGACTTTGGCAATTTCAAATCGTTGTACACTCGTTACATATTGCATTTTTTCATTCTCCTCAAGGATTTCGATTTCTTGCCATAGTTGTTGATCAAGTTCTTCGGGTAAGCGCATCATCCAGTCAATTACGCCAAACAAGTCGATAACCCGTTGTTTATCCCATTTGCGTTGATAGAGTAATCGTACCAACAGCCGCTTGGCCTGGTAGCGTTCCTGATCGTTCTTTCGGGTCCGTTGTGTCATTATATGCGTTGCCGTTACTAGAGCAAACGAGTTATCCGCTGCCAGCAACTCATTCACCTTGTCATGGTAATCGGTCAGCTTGGCAATGGGAAAACG
>CAIUYS010000015.1 GCA_903903365.1 uncultured Methylococcaceae bacterium | reverse complement strand
TTATCAATGAAACAGCGCTTGCAGAACTTTATCTGCGCCCTGAGCCAGTAAATCTTCAGCAATCAGTCGCCCGATAACGGCCCCCTGATCTAGTCCACCTGAACGCTCAGACCGGTAAATGACGCTGCCATCCGGGTTGCCAACCAAGCCACGCATAAATAACTGTTCGCCCTGAATCAAGGCAAAACCGGCAATAGGTACTTGGCAACCGCCATTTAACCGTGCGTTCATCGCCCGTTCGGCAACAACACACAAGCCGGTTTCAGCATCATGCAAAGCCTTCAACATGTCATTAATTTCCACGTCATCAATACGACATTCTATGCCTATGGCGCCCTGTCCGATTGCCGGCAAGCTGACACTTACATCCAATGATTGGGTGATGCTGTTAGCCATTCCCAGTCTTTTTAAACCCGCAGAAGCCAGGATAATGGCATCATAATCACCCGCATCCAGCTTGGCCAAGCGGGTGTTAACATTCCCCCTTAACGGCATGACCTGCGCATCAGGAAACTTCTCTTTAAGCTGACACTCTCTACGCAAACTGGACGTGCCAATTCTGGCGTTAGCGGGCAACTCGTTTAACGAGGCATAATGGTTCGACACAAAAGCATCGGTTGGATCTTCGCGCGTTAAAATGCTGGCCAAATGCAAGCCGTCAGGAAAATCTACCGGCACATCTTTCATGGAATGCACGGCAATATCAGCCAAGCCCTCCAACATGCCTTGCTCCAATTCTTTAACAAACAAACCCTTGCCGCCCACCTTGGCTAAAGGCGCATCGAGAATTTTATCACCCCGCGTCACCATTTTAACCAATTGCGTCCTCACCCCTGGAAATGCCCGTACCAATAATTCTGCGACGTGTTCTGCCTGCCACAACGCCAATGGACTCTGACGTGTCGCGATACGAATAATTTTCTCAGCCAAAAGGAAGACCTCTATTTTCAAAAAATGCGCTTATTGTAACCTTATTTAAGGTAATGGTCTGTTATCGAATAGTAATAGTTTGTTTGATGCCTTATAAATCAACAACCCGTGATGACAGAACTCGTGCCCGCTTAACCCTTGACTGCCCAAGCGTGACTTCTATTGCTGATTTTCCGGATGACCTCACTCATTTACCGCGACTAAAAATCATTGGTATAAACGTTTTTTAAATTCATTAGGTCATTATGCTGTAAAATTATTTCTTTTTTAGATTTCATGGCACATGGCTCTTAATTCCCTTCAGCGCATTGCATTAACACCCGGCGAACCTGCCGGCATAGGCCCCGATCTTTGCATCCAACTGGCACAGCAGGATTTACCTTGCCAACTCATCGCCATAGCCAGCCCTGAATTATTGGTGCAGCGTGCCCGTCAGTTAGGCTTATCTATCCACATAAATGAATTTGACAGTTCTTTACCACCAACGCCTCATACAGCAGGAAGCTTAACGGTGTTGCCGGTTGAACTGGCAGAACCGGTTCAATGTGGACAAATAAACCCGCTAAATAGTCGCTATGTTTTAAAAACCATTACCCAAGCAACCAAAGGTTGTATGGAAGGGCTTTTTGACGCGATGGTCACCGGCCCTGTCCATAAAGGCGTTATCAATGATGCCGGTTTTTCCTTTAGCGGCCATACTGAATATATTGCCGAGATTACCGGTGGTCATCCGGTGATGATGCTGGCAACGCCGGGATTGCGTGTTGCCTTGGTGACGACTCACTTGCCACTCATTGAAGTGAGTCCGGCTATTACACAATCACGCTTAAGAGCCGTCATTCACATACTGAATAATGATTTGCGTACACGTTTTAATCTTGAAAACCCCAAGATATTGGTGTGCGGACTTAACCCTCATGCCGGTGAAAACGGACACTTGGGTCGTGAGGAAATCGACATTATTGAACCGGTACTGGAAGGCTTGCGCCAACAAGGTTTTAATCTTGTTGGCCCGCTTCCGGCAGATACGCTATTTACCCCCAAATATCTGGAGACTGCGGATGCCGTGTTGGCCATGTATCACGACCAAGGCCTGCCAGTGCTTAAATATATAGGCTTTGGCAAGTCTGTTAACATTACGCTGGGGCTTCCTATTATCCGCACCTCTGTTGACCATGGCACCGCTTTAGACTTGGCTGGCACGGGAAAAGCCGACATCGGCAGCCTGTTTGTTGCCCTGCAAACAGCCTTAACCATGGCAACCAATAACTCTTGAAACTATGACACATACTCCACGCAAGCGCTTTGGCCAGAATTTTTTACATGACCACAACATCATTTACAGCATACTTTCCAGCTTACAGGCAAAACCCGGTCAACACTGGGTTGAAATAGGCCCCGGTTTGGGTGCGTTAACCGAACCCTTATTACAACAAAAATTACGTCTTGATGTGGTTGAACTCGACCGGGATCTGGTGGTGGTGCTTAAAGACAAATTCAAGGACTATGATAATTTACAAATCTTTAGTGGCGATGCCTTAAAATTCGACTTTTCTGCGCTGGCTCAAGATAACGAAAAACTGCGTATTATTGGCAACTTGCCCTATAACATTTCAACGCCGTTAATGTTTCACTTGTTAAGTAACGCTTCCTGCATTGAAGACATGCACTTTATGCTGCAAAAAGAAGTGGTTGACCGGATTTGTGCGTCACCCGGCAGTAAAAAGTACGGACGACTCAGTGTCATGATGCAATATTATTGTGCAACCGAACTGTTATTTGACGTACCGCCAGAAAGCTTTGATCCTGCGCCTAAAGTCATGTCGGCCATTGTCCGGTTAGTGCCGCACCAGCAACCGCCAGTTGTCGTTAATGACATAAAAATGCTCAATAGAGTGGTTGTACAAGCCTTCTCACAACGTCGTAAAACGCTGCGTAATTCCTTAAAAAAACTCATCGAAGAAGAAGCGATTGTCGCCCTAAACATAGACCCCACCTTAAGAGCAGAGACACTATCACTTGATGATTTTGCACGACTAAGCAATCTATTACATGACCTACCCTGACCTGCGACAATCTGTCACGCGACAATATGCCACATTCCATTCGCTAGACTTTATCGATACTATAGCTGCAACTCTTGAGATGCAAACTTCCTCCATGGAAATCAGAGTTTTATATCCTTCTTTTAATGCGGCCTAAACAGCCGCATTTTTTTTGCCTGCTGCTTTGATTACCCCCTGCGACAATTTGTCACGCGACAATATGCCACATTCCATCCATCCGTTTTTATCGTTACTATAGCCACAACTCTTGAGATGCAAATTTCCTTTCGGGAAATCAGAGTGTTATATCCTTCTTTTAATGCGACTTAAACAGCCGCATTTTTTTTGCCCGCAGCTTTACCTCAACGGCAATCTGACAACTCATATTTGATACTCAGAACCCTTTTAAATCGTAAGTATTCACCTCCCCCTTTGAAAAAGGGGGATTGAGGGGGATTTATCT
>CAIUYS010000014.1 GCA_903903365.1 uncultured Methylococcaceae bacterium | reverse complement strand
GCATCACGAATTTTGGGAATGGCCAATAAGCCAAAGGCCTTGGTTGGCTTATTGCCCTGCTCCGGAATAACCGAATCGTAAGTGACTTTAAAAACCTCTACCTCATATTTGGCAGGCGCATAATGTGGCAACTTATAAGTCTTAGGTGTGCCGCTGGAAAAAACAGCGCGCTCTTTAGTCAGTATCTGATTAAGTTGCGAAATAGATTGTGGTTCGAGAGGCGTGAAAGTGAAATCCGCCTGCACACTCGTGGTAAAAACAAACAATAATAAGCTAATGTATAATTTCATATTTATCTCATTCCATACGGACTGCATGTTGCTCAGCTTCCCAGCCTTTGCAAGCCAATGCGATAGTACGCGGCACCGGACGTTTGCCGGAACGGTACTGACTTATTGTACGGCGCGTTACGCCAATAGCTTGAGCGGCATCTGACAAGGACAGTCCGTAAGTTTCCTGCCAGCGCCGGAACCTGACATTGTCCAATAGTCCCGATTGCTCCAGCGCCATTTCCAAAATCCGGTCTGAATCAAGCGATGCACCGCAATCCCATTCCAGCGACCAACCAAAGTCTGTAACCGCTGCGGTAGCAAACTCTATAGGATTGTCCAACGGAGAAAAAATGTCCAAGCTATGAATAATAGTGGACAAATCAACGCGCACCACGCGACCATCGGTATACATGACAGTTATAACCTTGTCAGCGGCGGTTTCAACGGATTCCAATCGTACAGTGGGTCTTTTCATAGTTCACCTTTTTCGCGGATTATTCATCTTTTCCCATTCAGCTTCAACTATACCTGAATTGGCCGTTATCCAGACAACTGCCTCAGCAATCACCTTAATGGGAACCCCCGTATTATGCACCTCGCCATCAAGCGCAATAGCTGCCTTACCATGCGGATGCAGCACATGGACATGAATCGGCGGATGCTCGTTGCCATGCATCTTGATAAGCCAACCATTACCTGTGTAAATTTTTCCCATAGCAGGCATCCTAGAGAAACTATTTCCCTATGTCAAGTCTGTTGTATCCCTATAAAAACGCCCATTCCCCGAAGCAAGCCGCCTGCCCTTGATAACTCCCCTCACCATCAACCAGATTCCAAACCACTGCATTTTTAATCATGAAACGTTTGCCGGTGCTGGAGATACGAACACCTTCATAATGATCGATGCAGCCTTTTTGGGTGACTTCTGCCAGCAAGCGTTCACGTTCTGCCTGATTAACCGGTTCTGCGGACAAACGGGAAGGCAGTCGGGTAAAGTCTTCCCAATTGAGCTCAAACAGTTCCAGCGCCTTCAAGTTGGCATAATTAAAAACAGGATCACTCGCGGTATCATGGCTAACAACAGCAAACGGGGCATGGAATAATTGACGAGCAAATGCTTCGTCGGAAAGGGTGTTTTCAATGAGATCTTTCAACAACAAGTGCCGATAACTGCCGTTAAGGAGCTGGGCATGTTTAACGAGGAAGTTATTTTTTTCAGTAGGGTATTGCATAGAAAATTACGCGGGTAAAAAAACAGATAATGGCTGGACATAAAAAAGGCCCCGATAAATCGAAGCCTTTAGACTTCATGGTGCCCAGGGGCTGAATCGAACCGTCGACACGAGAATTTTCAGTCCTCTGCTCCAACGACTCAGTAAACACGAGGCTTTGAGAGGTTTCGGTTTTTATGTGGGTACTCAGATCAGCGATGGATTGGCGAGACAAGGGCTATTAGTCCCTGGCTCTGAAGAAAGCTCCGGTACCGAGGCAGTGTGACGGTTTTATGATGTGTGTCAAAAAGACTTCCATCGGCGTTTCAATGGACAAGACAGTGACCGGAGTGGATTTACACCAGACTGTGTCACCAAATTTTCTCATGGACACCATTAACCTCATCATTAGACATGCCGTTTTCAACCAGATCTTTGGCATAGGCTTCCAATTTAGCCATCATTTTTTCGTAGCTCATTCGGCCTCTACTGAACATAATGAGCTGACCACCCTCATCATAAACAATAACTAAGCTTTTGCCGATTCCAGTATCATTAAAAGCAACTCCGAATCCGTCATTTATTAAGCTGGCTGTGTAGGGGTACTCTTTCATATTCCCAATTTTTCAATTATCCGCATTAAGAATGAAATTCAAGTCACGCGCTCCATGCAGAACTCGGATAATTTCAATGCCTTCAGAAATACTCCGGTAAAAAATGACATAGCGACCTACAGGAAAACTACGCAACTCAGCTTCAATTTCATCACGCGCAATGCCTAGGAGGGGTTCTTTAACTAAGATATGAAACTTTTTATCTATCGTTTGAATAAAGGCATCCGCCCGTATTTCGCTATCATCGGCAATATAATCCCAAATTTCAATGAGGTCTGCTTTAGCCTTTGGACTCTTTACGATGATCGGCATTAAGTTGTTTTTGTGGCATTAATTCTAGCCGCTCTAATTTTACGCCCTTCCTGTTTAATTTCTTCCGGATCCCACCGTGTTGATTCGCCGCTATTGATTCCATCACTAATATCATGCCGTAATTGCTCTAACTTGGCGGCACGTATACAGTCTTGTTGTTCCATAAGGCGTAAGGCTTCTCGAACGACGTCACTGGCCGATGTATAAAGTCCGGATGCAACTTTCTGACGAACCATCTCATCCAGTTGGGGGGATAAATTGACATTGATAGTCATGTTGAACTCTAAGCTATTAAAGAGCCTTAAACATAGCACTGTTGCCATAAATTGGCAATACTTGACAGGTTTTTAAAAGAGGCCCTTATGATCAGGCCTCCACATAGATAATTTGCAATACTCCAACAGCTAGTACAAGTACTGCTTTCAATGACAGCGACAATACAGCCACTGTTACAGACAGCGCTCCAAGATGAATTAGGGCGGTACCGATGGCGCCGAACAGTAAGAATTGCCAGAACATAGATGATTTCCTTTGTTAGTGGGCATAAAAAAGCCCCAATGACCGGATGATCAAAGGGGCGTTGATTACTTGATTTTTAGTTGAGGCTTGTTGTATTGGATATTTCCAACCGAATCAGTTTGGTAAACTTTGTCTCCTTTGATTTGATATTGTTGCTTGTCGTACTGTTTGTTACCGTAGGGGTCGGTCTGTATTATTCGGCCGTCATTTTGTATGGTTTGGGAGGGTTTGTTGTATTGAATGTTACCGACTGAATCGGTTTGGTAGATGTCGGCGTGGGCGGAGATGGTAGTCAAACAAAGGAAGAGTCCGAGTTTCATAATGACTTGTTGGATAATGATAAAAAGCAAATGACCTAATCATAATGCGTCTAGTATTGGATCTAGAAGGTTAGGTTGAGGGTAATTTTGGTGGTGTTTTAGGGGGGTTCAGCAAAGCAAGCTTGTAATTTCTTATAAATTAAAATCATGTTACATCAGTTTGTAATATTTATAATTCATAATTAAATTGTTTTTTATCGATAAAATTACTCTTTTTAATGTGGATTAAGGTAAATAAGGAATTAATGATGCGTGGATTTAAAAGAAATACAAAAATGGTTTTGATGTTAACAGGTTTAGGTTTTACAGGAATGGTTAATGCCTCTGTTCTGACAAATAGTAATATTGATAGTCGATTACATTCAAGTAATATTAGTTTTTCTGATCTAACTTTTTTTGATGCTAAAGCTGTAATAACAACTACAATGCAATTTTCTGGCAATATCGGGGATTCAGGTTCTTTTGTAACGACCGGTCAAAGAGATACTATAGCCAACTACAGTATGAGCTCTGGCTCGGGTATTTCTCTAACATCTATTTCTGCTCCAAGTGCTATTAATAATTATATTGGTTCATTTGACGTAACTATTACAGGTACGACTAATGATTTCGTTAGCTTTACGAAAGAACTTGCAGTTGCTACAGCGGCTGAGGATTCAAATATTATGTTAGATACTTCTACAGGATTTAATACTTTGAAATTTCTAAGTCCTGGGTCTGGGCCAAAGGCACTAAAAACAAACGGTGTTTTTACTATTACACAACTTATTGCTGGTGATTGGTCTAGTCAAGGTACTGGTGTAGGGCAAGCTGAATTGACTAGTCTTTCAAGTGATTGGGTAGTCACTAAAAGTTTTGTATATGATTCTGTATCTAATAAAACTCAATTTGAAGCTATTAACTACTTATACAGCCCAACTGCATATCCTAATTTAACAATTTTAACATTTGCTCTTCATGGAACTGCTGTTTCTGCAGTGCCGTTACCTTCGGTAGTTTGGTTGTTTCTAACTGGATTGGGGGTACTTTCATTTAATCGAAGAAAGAAGGTTATCAATTAATATTAAATAAATATTGATTTTTATTAAGCTCGGTTTATTCTGGGCTTTTTTATTTTAATATAATAGTTACTTGATTTCAGAATACGAAGGAACGTATCAAACAAAACTCCGCACACATCAAAACAAATTTTCAGGGATCAGGAAAAACAGCGTCGAAAGCCGACCACAACTAACCAATGACATTGAGAGGGGTTTGCGCTTAAAAACAGGAGATAGACAGGAAGGTACAAATAAAAAAGGCCCCGATAAAAATCGGAGCCTTTAGAATTCATGGTGCCCAGGGGCGGAATCGAACCGTCGACACGAGGATTTTCAGTCCTCTGCTCTACCGACTGAGCTACCTGGGCTTTTTGAGGTGTTGCTTAATTTTTTGCAGTGGTGCCCAGGGGCGGAATCGAACCGTCGACACGAGGATTTTCAGTCCTCTGCTCTACCGACTGAGCTACCTGGGCGGAACTACAAAAGACGGCCATTAGACTAGATTACGCGGCGTTAGTCAATATAAAATATTAACTTATTAATTTTGAAGCAAGTTGGGCGCTGGTTATTTTTGTTAAAAAGGTCAATAATCAAACGGCTGACTTGTTCACGCACGGCTATAAAATCGGCAGCAACCACTTGATCAATAATGATTGAGGTAAATCCCATCGCTCCACTGATGTAAGCAAATGACTATAAAGATTGGGCGAATCTATTTTTATAGCCACTGCTTTTCTTTTGAGCTTTATCCTATACGTAATCTGGCAGTAAAATATGATAATATTCCACGCAAGACATTACACGAAATGACTTGAGCATCCCCTCACCTCAACCCTCTACCGGTTGGAGTGGTAACAAGACGTTTACGTGTGCCATACACTTCCCCCAACACTAATTCCATAGAGGCAAACATGAAAGCAAACATTGGTTTAATCGGTCTGGCAGTAATGGGACAAAACCTGGTTCTTAATATGAATGACCACGGTTTTAAAGTCGCTGTTTTTAACCGCACCACCAGCACAGTGGATGAGTTTTTGGAGGGGCCGGCAAAAGGCACACAGGTAGTTGGCACGCACTCACTTGAAGAATTGGTTGCTAGCCTGGAAGTGCCGCGTATTGTTATGTTGATGGTTAAAGCGGGTGAAGTGGTTGATCAATATATCGACAAGTTGGTGCCGCTGTTAGCGGCTGGCGATATTATTGTCGATGGGGGTAATTCTCTGTTTACTGACACCAATCGCCGCACGGCCGCGCTTAAAGAAAAAAATCTTAACTACATCGGCACCGGTGTTTCGGGTGGCGAAGAAGGCGCAAGGCATGGCCCTTCCATTATGCCGGGTGGCAATAAAGCGGCCTGGCCGACTGTTAAACCCATTTTTCAGGCGATCAGTGCGCAAGTTGATGGCGATCCTTGCTGCGAATGGGTCGGTGATAATGGCGCGGGCCATTATGTCAAGATGGTACATAACGGTATTGAATACGGTGACATGCAATTGATTAGCGAGGCTTATCAATTGCTGTCCCAAGGTTTGGGCCTAAGCGCTGATGAAATGCACGCGATATTTGCCGAGTGGAATCAAGGCACATTAAGTTCTTATTTGATTGAAATTACGGCCAATATTTTGGCGTACAAAGTTGAAGACGGATTGCCTTTGGTGGACAAAATCCTTGAGACAGCCGGTCAAAAAGGTACGGGTAAGTGGACGGGCATTAATGCGCTGGATTTGGGTAT
>CAIUYS010000013.1 GCA_903903365.1 uncultured Methylococcaceae bacterium | reverse complement strand
TCAGTAAGCACTAATTTACATCATTGGCACATTATTCACGAAGCACAAAAACGTGGTGCAAAAGTGGTGGTGATTGATTCCTATGCTTCGAAAACTGCCAAAGAAGCTGATTGGCATATTGCGCCTAAGCCTGGTACCGATGGCGCTTTAGCGATGGCAATGATGCATGTCATTATCAATGAAGGTTTGGTTGATCAGGACTACGTAGATAACTACACGGTGGGTTATGCTGAGTTAGCCGAACGCGCTAAAGATAGGACGCCTGAATGGGCGGAAAAAATTACAGGTATCTCAGCCGATGATATACGCAAATTTGCTAGAGAATATGCCACCACCCCGCCTGCCGCAATACGTTTAGGTGTTGCGTTAGAGCGTAGCTATGGGGGTAGCCAAGCTATTCGTGCCGTGACCTGCTTGCCGGCCTTGATTGGCGCTTGGCGACATGTCGGCGGGGGTGCTCTGCAATTTCCAGTGTGGGAACATCCGTATAAATTTGATGTTATTTCTCGTCCAGATTTAATACCTGAGGGTACGCCTGTTGTGAACAACCTACAATTAGGTCGCGCGCTTACCGGCGAGCTTAACCTCAAAACACCGATTAAATCTATGATGGTGTGGAATACCAATCCGCTCACGCAAGCACCAGAGACCGATAAGATTGCCAAAGGCTTAGCAAGCGAAGACTTATTCTTGGTGGTGGCTGAGCATTTTATGTCTGACACGGCCGCTTATGCTGACATTATCCTGCCAGCTGCCATGGGGGCAGAAATGGAGGATATGGTGTTGTCATGGGGTCATCTCTACCTTACTTACAATGAAAAATGTATAGAACCACCGGGCGAAGCGATACCTAATAATGAAATTTTTAGACGCCTAGCGAAGTTAATGGGCTACGCCGAAGATAACTTTAAATGGAACGATACTGAATGCCTAGAAAATTACGTGGATTGGGCTTCCCCAACCTGTGAAGGTATTGATTTGGATTATTTACGTAAACATGGTTTTGCTCGCTTAAAAGCGTTTGGCGATAAAGATGTACGTGCACGTCATGCTAAAGGTGAATTCCCGACGCCCACAGGCAAGTGTCACTTTTTAGTAGAGGGGGCTAAAAACTTTGTAGCTGGGCCTTTCCGTCAAATGTATGACGGCTTTCAACCATTGGAAGATTTGGATTCATTGCCAGATTACTTGGCCTCACGTGAAACGCCAGATAGTAATCCAGCATTAGCCGCCAAGTACCCACTCAACATTATTTCACCTAAGAGTCATGGCTTTTTAAACTCCTGTTATGCCAATGTGGAAGATAAAATTAAAGGACAAGGCGAACAGTTCGTCATGATTAATCAGCTAGATGCTACAGCACGTAATATTAAGGCAGGCGATGTGGTGAGAGTGTTTAATGATCGCGGTGCATTTGCGGGAGTAGCTAGAATCTCGGACGATGTGAATGCAGGAATAGTCGTGGCGACTTTAGGGTATTGGCGCCAACTCAATAATGGGACCGTGAACTGTATTAGTTCAGCAGAGTTTGGTGACATGGGTCATTCGACGACATTTAGTGACAATTTGGTTGAGGTGGCTTTGCGCTAACATCCAATTAAAAGTCACGCTGCTTTGCAGTAGAAGAATGTTTCGGCTACTCGATTTTGGGGATGGTAGAGAATGAAGTAAAATCTCATCATGAACATTTATTCACTCGCAAGCCCACTATTGTTTCAGTTTGATGCTGAATCTATCCACGATTTTACTTTAAAAAGCTTAAACATCGCTGAGCGCTTGGGTGCTTTAAGCTTGTATCCATCACCTCCTGTGTGTCAATCTCGGCAGGTGATGGGCATTACGTTTCCTAACCCAGTGGGTTTGGCTGCTGGCTTAGATAAAAATGCCGCAGTGATTGATGCTATGGCAGCTTTAGGCTTTGGGTTTATTGAAGTGGGGACTGTCACACCTCGTCCACAACCTGGTAACCCTAAGCCACGTTTATTTCGATTGAAAGAAGCACAGGGGATTGTGAACCGTTTTGGGTTTAATAACTTAGGCGTAGATCATTTAATCGAGAATGTGAAAGTCGCTAAATACAAAGGCGTGCTAGGCATCAATATCGGTAAGAACTTTGATACGCCCATGGAAAATGCGGTGGATGATTATTT
>CAIUYS010000012.1 GCA_903903365.1 uncultured Methylococcaceae bacterium | reverse complement strand
TGCCGCTCGGAAATCTGGGGTCAATGACAGCTATGGGTCGTAATGCAAAGTTTTGCATTACGGCCATTATGACCAGTGTCTTTTTATGCACAGTGGCTTGGTGGTAAATGACTGTTAGTTGTTAGCGGCGGGGCTTGAACATGGCTTTTCGATTGAAAAGCTGGACATAATTTTTATAGTCGTCTGAAGTGGACATTCCTTGATTCATTTCTGGAAACAGTCATAATCTCAACAATTCACCTTGCCATAACCCTCAGTATTGGCAACGCGACAGCCCACGCTTTACATCATGTTATATTTCGACCATCTAATCCAGCGCCGATATGCTGGAAACCACGTATATGTACGTCGAAGCCGAATTGGCGATGTAAGAACAGATATTGGTCAGACTTCAGGAAGTCGGTATAAGGCATTCCGATATCATGCTCCAGTTCTTCAAAGCGCTGTAATTATGCAAACCTCGCTAGCATGATTAATGCTTCTAACCCAGGCTTCGTCTCGCTCGCGACAAAGCACTGTGCATAAAAAGACACTGGTCATAAGGGTCGGGTGGCGACTGTGCTCTCGTTAAAAATAGTACAAATCTGAATGACTGGTATTGAGGTGTCGGTAGTTATTATGCCTAATGCGGAAAACCAGCTCCCTACATTCACAAGGAATGTAAGACTTGTCCTCGTTATTCATTTAGTCCTTTCCAGTAATAGAATCAGAAACGCCCTTACAAAAGCCAATTTCAACATCTTTAATATCTGTTAATCCCCCATAAAATCCGTGCCAAGCAAATGTTTTTGTAACTTCATATTGGTACCTTTGGACGTTGTGATGCGACTCCATTATTTTGACTCGCCAATATTATTGTATTAGTGCTATAGTGCAGTCGTGCATTAATACTCTGGAGGTTATAATGATAACAATAACTACTCAACCTAGCGTCAAGGTCATTGGCGCAAATGGGCAAATCTCACTGGGCAAGCAGTACGCTGGCCGACAAGTTCTGGTGGAAGAGCAAGAGCCGGGGGTCTGGCTGGTACGCACAGCTACCGTTATTCCAGACAACGAACGCTGGCTGCACCAACCCAAAACGGCGACTGATCTGAAAAATGCCTTGTCTTGGGCGCAAGCCAATTTACCTACCGATACCAATATTGATACCCTGTTGGAGAAGTTGAATGGCCAAGATTGACCCAGATGGACTGGTCAGACTTGACCTTAACAACCCCGTCTTTCAGGAGAATCTTCTGACACTCCAAAAGGCTGAACGGCACGCAGCCATAGAAACACTCAACAAACTTCGGCAGATGACCTGGAACCAGGTCTATCGCGACAGCGGCTTGAAGTGGGAAAAAATCGTTAGTTTTAAGCCACCACCCGGAATTGATGCTATCTATTCGTTGCGTATTACCCAAGCACGACGAGTAACGGCCTATCGTGAAGGTGAATTTATCCGTTTTCTAACCATTGCCTCTGATCACGATAGCACCTACGGCAAAAAGTGATAGACTTCGCATATCGCAGTTGAATATTCGTATACTTGTCAGCTTGACTTTTATTACCATCATTTAATTTACGAGCAGTATGCGGGGAGTCACTATTTTCTATCATTCCTACGGACTCCTGCTGGTAGGAACCGAAAATTACGCTACTGCCATGCCTTCCGGCGGTCTCAGTCGTCCTGCTTTACTCTCTGAACACCCAGCAAGGGGTATTCAGAATCGTGCACGCAATGACTCTACGCTCTTTTCGCTACGTAATTGTATTTTCACTACGCTAACGCTTCGTGAAAACAAAATCCGCTGGAGCTTCTGAGAGCTATTTTCCACCACTCGACTGCTCGTCTCGCTTCCGGGAAAACAGCGTCTGATGCTATCAATTGCCGGTCGCGACCGGCATGTAAAATCTTCAAACGCACACACCAAAAACAGCAAGTGACTTAACTAGTAAATATGAAATTGCGGACAGACACTATTGGTCATTTTGAGAACCCGACAGAAGAGAATATTTGTGATGCCGTTATCTATTCAGGAGAGGGTGCGCAGGAGAATGATTTAGTAAAATTGATGATTGATGAAGAGCACTTTGTAAGTATTTGGATCGGTCAACGATCGGATGGTCACACACTAATATTAAGATCAGGACCTTGGAAGAGTGAATGTACTGAAAAACTTTCTTCCGAAAGGGTTGTTGATCTTATGGTCAAATATTTACATAAGGATTTTTTGGAATTTAAGGGAATTCACTGGAAACGACCTGTTGATAAAGTTTTTCTCGATAACATCAAAAAACTGAAATTAATGGAGCTAGAATAAACCCCAAATAGCCATGAAATAATATGATTGATAATTCAAAGCAAGTGGCAGCATTAATTCTGAAATTGAAAACGCATTTACCCATTCCTGCTAAGCCGACAGATATTCTTATACGTCAACTAAGGGAACAAGGAAATAAATATTTCTCCTGATTCACAAATAGAAGTTACTGATGTGATCTATATGGGCGATGAAGGTGGTAATTGTTGCGCATTAAAGATAATAAACCAAGAAGAGGTCGCTTTTGTTGTTTCGATAACTCATCTCCGCTTTTTAAAGACCAACCCATTTTTGCAGAACATACAAGCCTATCAAACCTTACGAATAAAGAAATTAGCTAAACGTCATTGAATTGAGTTACGCACGAATTAAGAACAATAACATTAGACATTCCGATACGGACTGTCTAATGTTTTGGCTGCCCGCTTATTGCCGTTTACTAAGCTTCGCGAATGACAGTTATAGGGAAGTCTAATCCATGCCTGAATGACGGCAGTGGGTCGTTTTTTGGCGATCGACTATCCCTCAATTTGCTCAGTATAATTGACCGCCATTGGGTAAACTCAAAGACTCATACGGATCAAGGCTAGTTAATTTACATCGCTTGTTAGCAACGAATTCTTGGAGCTTTTGAATCAAATGGTACTTTTGACTTTTGACAGCTATGTGGTAACTACCCCAACTTACAGAAAGTATGATAATATCATACGAATTAAATACCCACAGGCGAGAGCACACTATGTCCATGCAACGCAAAACCATTACCATCACTGACCAAATGGAAACTTGGGTGAAGACCCAAGTTGATTCTGGTAAATACGGTAACGACAGTGAATATTTTCGTGATTTAGTTCGTAGAGACCAAGAAAGGCGTGAAGCTGAAACCCACCTTCGGTATCTGCTGGATGAAGCCGAATCGAGTGGAATGAGTGATAGGAGTCCCCAAGAAATATGGGCTGAAGCTGAAACTGGTCTAGCCCGAAATTAATGCTCAGCTATCGGCTTTCAAAGAGAGTGGAGAAGGATCTTGAAAATATTGCTGTCTATTCGATTAAAAATTTCGGCATCAAACAAGCCCGGCTTTATCGGGACGGGTTATTCAAAACGTTCGACATGATATGCGCGTTTCCTATGATAGGAAGCAACCAAAACCACATCAAGAAAAATGTCCGCCGCCAAGTATATGAATCCCACTCTATTTACTATCGTATTGATGCCAACGCGATTTTCATCTTACGTATTTTGGGCCCAGGGGAAGATCCATTAAGGCATCTTACATAGGATCATTACGTAGTTAAGTTTAGTGTGCGCCAAATGTTTGAAATACCGAAATGCCTCGAATAGAGATTGGTGTTCAATTCTAAGTTCATAATTTTCTTTTCAAGAGCGGTCACTCTAATTAATCTAAATACTTATCAGGGAAACTGACTATGTCCACAAAATCCACGCTTGTCTATGGTCCTAGTTTTCACCTATACCATGACTGCTTTGAACAAGACAATGTATACCTTGAATTGGAGAAGACCCAGTTCGAATGTTACCCCGACAAGGTCACTGTTGCCATACCCGTAGTGGTTTGGGAGGTAATCCGGCAATCGGCAGGGGCGGACTTTTCGTGGGCTGCAAAATCGGATGACGAAATCCAGTCGTTTGTAGAACAAGAAGTCCATGGGCGATTAACCGCTTTCCAAGACAAGGAATCCGGATCAAAAAAATTCATATTTGGCAACAGCGTTTTCGGGTTAGCCTCAGAACCTAGGGAGAATCAAATTGAGAAAGGGTTGGCGTACTATTTTGGGGAAAGGGACAGACAACGTAAGATTTTCGAGCAAATTCAAGACTTGGTAGCCAAGCGCAAACCGCATGAATGATATTGTCGCCTTAAACGGTTAGGTTTAGGTGGGCGCAAGGATAAAGTACGCCCCATTACCCACGTCAAAAGAGCGGCTAATTAAAATGGAAAATAAGTTGTTAAAATCTAACTTTTCATATTTTTGAAGGTCTGGTTAAACCGTTTTTAACGTCGACTTTGCAAAGCCATGAGGGGCAGGAATTGGTCGATTGTGAATATTCATTTTCGCACCGGAAAAAATTCCGGATAGCTGCCGTTCCAAATCAGCTATATAAAAGTAAATTCATCGGCTCCACTCGGCCATGAGCTGACCGACAGTTACTGTAAATAAACGTCAGGTTTTTTATCCATAGCTGACCTTCACGGGAAGCAAAAAAAAAAACGATTTTCTATTGC
>CAIUYS010000011.1 GCA_903903365.1 uncultured Methylococcaceae bacterium | reverse complement strand
TACCAGTGAGGTTGTCGGTGTCCCATCCATGCGAACTATCCCCAAATCGACCACATGCGCCCGCATCATAATGTCCTCGAAATTGTCATCATCCTTGTTTTTGACACAGTGAAGCATCGCCAGTTTGGTATCCGGTACGCGTGTCATTTCCCAGGTAAAATCTACATTACCTAAAAACCCGCTGGCTCCACGCAAACCTTTACTTGAATCCTTACCATAGTGATGGACGGTTATCGTGCTGGTTTCGCCTTCAATACAGGCCTCTTTGATAAAACGAAGGACTTTACCCACATCACCGTTACTGTTTTCATCGGTGTCAGTAACCAGACTGGCAAAGGTATCGAAGATAATCAAGGCCGGCTTAAGCTCTAAAACGAACTGTCGCAAATCATCCATTGACGCCTGATCGTCCAGGCGAAGGTGTTGGTCAAGGACAAACAGGTTGTTGCTGAAATTGCCGCCCGTTATTTTTAATGCCTTGATACGCCTGAATAATGCCGCCCGGCCTTCACCGCATACATACAGAACCTTGCCGGTTTTAAATACCCTATGGCCGAAAAAATCCTTCCCCGTACAAATCGACTGCGCCAGTGCCAGCATGGCGAATGTCTTAAAAGTCATTGCAGCACCGCCAACAATGCCGTTACTGTTCTTGGTTAGAATGTCATTAACCAGGTAATCCGGAGCCTTAACAGTGTCGGCCTGTTCATCGCCATTTGAAGCGGTCAGTTTTTCTCTGGTTTTAAGTTCCGGTTTTTTCTTGGCGTCCTCTCTCTTTTGCCAATCCGTCTTGGTTTTGGGTTCGGATTCTATCCAGCCTGATTTCGGTTCCGGATTATCTATATCCTGCGCTTTCTCAGGCTCTATGCTACCTACAGCAGCTTGGTATTTTTTAAACTCGGCAGCTTTGCTCTTTGCTCCGGGCAACTTTGGTTGCACGCCCAAGCCGGACAATTTCAGGAAGTATGTGCAGCCGCCTCGTGAATTTGAGTTGATACAGGGAACGCCCTTGCCTTTATCAACATTGGCGAAGAACATGGCCGTAGTGGTTCCGTGTTCTGTACCCCTTAGTGGATCCGCCAAGGCCTTCCCGTCGTACAAACCCACATTGGCAAGAACCTCCGAAACGGTTGCCGTGCCTAGTTTTTTGTCGGCAAAGTGCAGCGGGAACGCATCAAATAATTCAGTAATATCACCCGCACCCATCGAGAAAATAGTAGTTTGTGCTACGTCCAGCGTCTCACCACGCGCCACCAACTCGGCAATTTTGTCCTGCTCCCATATCGCACGCTTGGCAAGGCTCTCATCCAACATTGACGCAGCAGCAGCCGCTTTTATTTCAGCGAGCTGATTTTGTTCCTCTGGCGTCAAGTCTCCCAAAAGACGGGTATCCAAGAGATTACCCTGAGAACAGGTGATTTGAGGGGGGGTATATTCCAGCCCTTCGGATAAAATCGGACTGCCTATGAAATCGAGATGCTCGGGACTGAAAACAGATGTGTCGATAATCGTTCGATCCAACAAGGAGCCGCTGGAACTGAGGGCATAGAAACCGTAACCGGCAAGCCATAAACGGGCGGCAAGTACTTTGGCATAACGTGGAATATCTGACGCATCCTTTACCCAGACGTATAGATGTCTATTGTCGTGGAACGGGGATTTTTCGCCTTTTTTGCGAACACCTGACGAAACAGATCCCCGGATAAGGTGGGTCAGGTTTACGCAGTTGGGGTCGATTTTTTTCCAGATCCGGCCAAAATCGCTAATGGAGACGGGGCGTCCATACGGGCTATTGTCCAAATCATTCAGCATGACGCCCGTACCTTCTGAAAAAAATAAATTCTTTTTGCTCCTGCTCAATACATTTTTAGCCGGGTTTTCTTTTTCGACGGTAGTTATCGACACTTGATCCGGATAAGCATCGCCATAAATGCCGAAACTGAGCGATGTATTACTGTCGGCTGATTCAAACAGCTCAACGAACCCATTAAAATCGACTGTTACGCGCCTGGCTGTACCCGAATACATTTGTGGGCTGGCTTTTTTTTCAATCGAATCGTCCGGTTGCAGCCTGTAAACTTTCGTTTGCGGATGCTTGCTGTGAAACAGTGTTAGCGTAACCGTTTGGTTATTTTTTTGTCTTTTAGCGTCCTGTTTTGAGTTATTAGTGTCGTTTTTTGGGTTTTTATTGTCAGATTCACGCATTGGATTATTACCCTGTGCTACAATCTAGTTGTCGGTAGATTGTTTTGTGAGGTTGCCGGGACGGGCTGATGCTCCGGCAAGTTCATTCCCTCGTTTAAGTTCACTCCCGAATTTTTACACTGATTTTATTTTATGTTTCTGTTTTCTAGTCTCTGCTCTGTTCGCCAACTTGACGCACTTTTCATACATCCTACGTTCGTGGCGGCTTCCATCTGGCCGGGCAACATAAACCATAGCCCCATTGGCAATAGCACTTGTCGCCAATGCATGCTTTCTGACCTCGTTGTTCAATTTCAAGCTGAGTAAACTGCCCGGAACATCTTCGCCCTCGTGGCCAATCACTTCACACCTCCCGGTTTGCTTACGGCTAACATACTCATGCTGCCTCCTTACGGGATACCGCAAAACTACCGGACGGTTTTCGCGCGTGTGCTTTTGATTTTTCGGCAGCCCGAATATCCGCTAGCAGGTAGCGAATCTGACGGCCTTTTTTAAAATGAGGGGGGGTGAATCCAGCCTTGCGCCACAAGAGCATTGACCGGGGGCATTTTCCCCAGCGCACGCAAAGTTCTGTTTCGGAAATTGAATCGGTATTTTTGAGATTTTTCATGTTCGGGATCCCTAATAAAATAAAATTAGGCATCACGATGGAGACGGAAAACCGAGGCGCACGACTTCACACCTTAAATTTTAAGGGGTTTTTATGTCGTCGTGCTGTTTACTCTGTTTTCCAAAAGGAAATTTTTGTTCGGTAAATCCGTCAACATCTAAACGATGCCAACTTTTAATAACGTCATTCAAGCCGTTAGACTAAAAAAATACCACGACTATTTCAGGAAATCATAATATTAATTTGTTTTGTAAATCCTGCGATATACCAAAACCCGCTACAGCTCCCATCAATACTTGAATGTCTACGTCATACTGCAATATACATTGAAATTAAATTATTTTGTCCGGCAATTATTGCGGTAATACTGTGGAAACAGATCATAAACCGCTTATAGGGGTTCTATCGGGAAAGTTAAAGATTCCAGAATCTCAAGCGGGTAGGTTCGCACCCAGCCCATCCACTTCTTTCTTTTTGATATGATTTCTCTCTGCAATTTTCCACCCATGACAATCCCCAACTCCTTACATTTTGCAGTGGCTTCCTTGCCCAATAACTCAAGTGAATTTTTATTGTAGGGAAGTCCCCTATTATTGGAAAACCAATATGCTGAAACTTGACCGGCAATAACGACATTAGGGCGTAACTTCGATTTCTTTTTCTTCACCGCCTTTGCTGCTACTTTTGAAGGTACGGAAGGCAGCAATAAAGCGACTTGTTTGGGTTTAAGCCGGTAATCTTTCCCCAGCTTACCATCCGGCAACTTGCCATAAAATGACTCGAACGCATCAAAGCCAGGCTGTTTAGCGATCCAGACTTTAAACGGTTCGGTAATGCCAAGCTGTAGGTAAATCTCACTCGCGGTTTTAATGTCCGTTTGCATCATAAATCCTTATCGAAGCAATGCGCGTGCGGCTGCGGCTGCGGCTTTCCCAATACTGCGCGTACTGGTTGGTGGCTGCGGTTTTGCTGTGAAGTAGGGTATCAGTGGATTACCCCCCTTATTCGTTGCGCCAGCGGCTTGGGCGTAGGTGAATGAGCCTTGTTCATTGGCAGTCTTAACCAGACCGCCCAAATAACGGGGGATAGTGGTTCGTATAGCACCTGACAATATGTCAGCGGCTAACTGTAGCAGGATAGCTTGTGCCAGTTCAGGCATATCAAGCCGTTTTAAAGTACGCTTGGCATCCTTAACTTGTGATTCTGTGAAGTTATCAGGAAATTTCAGACCTTCCTTGATTACCTGTTTCGGGCTTTTAATCTCTTTAGCCAAAGAAACAACAACAGTTTTTTGCTGGATTGGCTCCGGTATTGGTTCGTGTTGTTGTTCTTTAAGTATTACTGGCTCTTTATTTATTTCTAAAGGGGGTGCAAATGCCAACGTTGGTATAACCAACTTTGGTGGAATGACGGGGGCTGTAGCGTTTTTTGGTTGGGGGGTGTCGAAGATAATCCATTCTCCATAACCTGTATGGCAATGTTTATAAAATGCGTAGCCATGCTTACGAAGCCAAGTAAGCGACTTTTTAACGATGTACTTGGATAGTTCAAGAGCTTTGCATATAGCGGCAGGGATAACCTTCCAGCTAGGCGGTTTTGAGATTAGGTGAAGGATTATATCTTTCGCCTTAAACTGCATTGGGGTGTCAGTTAAAGCGTTGGTGATTTGTACGAAGTCAGCGGTAGGGTTGGTGCGAATAATTGTCATGAGAAAATCCTATTGATTTCCGCATGTAAAGCCGTGTAAACTTTATCTATGCGTTGGTCAAGTTAGAGTTGATTAACGGTAGCCCCGTGTAAGTAGCGCAAACTATCTTAAACGGGCGATGTTTAAATAAAAAAGGCTGTAGCTATAATGGTTATAGCCTTTTTTTATGCCCGTAAAGTATCGTTATTCGTATAGGTACGTCAACCTTAAACATCTTTTTTCCGTTTTTAACTACCCATAACCAGCCATAAACCACCCGTAACCTAGTTTAAAAAACAGGTTTTAACCATTGTTTTTGCGTCCAAATAATTTGTTATAGAGTGATCCGGTGGGTTTTGCAGGTTCGGGTTGTTGGTGCGTCAACAACAGCGTTAATTTGCGTCGTTCGCTTGACTCGTCATCCAGTCGTCGACGCAAGTCGTCTACTTCACTCTCAGTCCTTGCCAGTAGCTTGTTGGTTAGTTCCAGCCTTGCCATTAACTCGTCGACTTCGTGTCGTCTACTTGTCGACTCGGTAGACGCCTGTTGTTCATGGAGTTTACTTTGGTTGTCTACCGGTCGATAGACTCGGTAAAGTTCGGCCGGATCAATGACTATCTGTCCATTATTGTTCTTTGTCGCTGAAAGCCTGCCCGTCTTGATAGCCTTCCATAATCCACCACGAGAAATACCCACTTCCTCGGCTGCTTGTGCCACTGTCAGCATGTCGACTCCAGTCGTCTACTAAGTTAATTAAATCGTTTATTGGGCTGCTATGGTCGTGCATCCTGCTGGATAGTGCAATAATGACCGCATTAATTCAATAAAAACACGCAGGATCTACATGGCATTAATTACACGGGATACAAATGAAATTATTAATTGCCTGAGAAAAGCGGGTATACAGGAGGATCAAATTAAAACGGCAATGCTTGCGCTTAATGACGTACAAAAAAACCCGATAACCGTTTATGAATCGTTCGGGCGGTTAAGCAATTCACTGATTCAGTGGTTGGGTTATTCTGGCTCAAACATTGATTATTGCGCTGATTATAAAATATTGATGCAGGGGGTATTTACCCCCCAACAATGGTTAAAATTCTATACCGCTTGGGTGGTTTTAATTGTATCGAGGTAGGTTTTTTCAAGCCGGTCAGTTAAAGTTTTAAGCTGTTCCTCTTTTTCGGCCAGTGCGGTCTTGCTATCGCTCAAGCGTTCCAGGGTCTTAGATAGCTCAGATTCGGTGGTAACGGCTTTTTTATAGCTCTCGTTGGCATCCATAGCCAAGGTTTTGTTTTCGGTCTTTAGCTCAGTAATTTGCAGGTTAAGTGCGCTAATTTGCTTATGGGTCTCGTTTAATGCAGCGTTGGCTATTTCACTTTGCCGTTCCGCAGCCAGCCGTACCAATTTTTCAGAATCCAATTCCACGATTTTGGCTGCGGCTTCGTTGTTCGCCTTATCGAGTGCTTCACTTTGCTGAATTATCAGGGCTTGGGCAATCTCCAGTTCTTCATTCAGTTGGTCGGCAAGATCAATCGTTTCTTGCTGGGTCTGTGCTAGTTCTTTGCGTACTTGCTCCAGTGCTTCACGCTCTGACTGTAAGCGGGCGTTCGATAGTTCAAGGGCGATAGCCCAGACTTCATTGCCGAAAGCACTAAGCCGTTCGCTGATAGCTGCCGGTGCTGCTTCGCGTAACGGGGTCACTATAGTCTGTGCCTGGTGTTTGACTTTCCAGGCTTGCATCCCTTCCGAGATGGTCGTGAAGCTGCCACCACCCAAGCGTTTACGCACTGCGGCCAAAGTCGGGTTGCCACCTTCTGCTGCGATAGCATCAGCAATGGTGTGTATTTCGTGTAGTGTAATCGCCATAATGTAATCCTATGTTGTATTTTGTTGTATGTAGTATGATACTACATACAACAAAATACAGTAAATTATTTAACCGTTGGTGTTTGTACCGCGATAATTTTGTACAGTGTGGGTCGACTGATACCAAACTGTTTGGCTATGGCACTTTTATCACGCCCCAGGGCAACTTGTCCCATCAATTCCGCTGTTTGTTCTGCGGATAGTTTTGCAGGTGCGCCCAACTTCTGCCCCCGTGCCTGAGCCGCTGCAATACCTTCCCGTTGCCGTTCACGTGTCAATGTCCGTTCAAACTGTGCGAACGCGCCTAACATCTGAAACATTAAAACCTGCATTGGATTGTTGGTGTTTGCTTCAAAGATTAGGTTCTCTTTGTGGAACTGTACCGACACACCCCGAGTTGTCAGCATTTCAACGATGTTTTGCAGGTCTTTAAGGTTTCGAGCAAGGCGATCAATACTGTGGACATGTAACACGTCGCCCTTGCGAAGATGTGCCAGGCATCTTGTCAGTTCAGGCCGGTCTATGTCTTTACCGGAAATTTTATCAGTGAAGGTGGCATCCAGTGGGATGTCTACCAACTGGCGTTCTGTATTCTGCGATGTAGATGAGACGCGAACGTAACCGAAGTGATGGGTTTTCATGGTAGCCTTAATGTGTAAAGTAAAATTTAAGACTTATAATAACACTTAGGGATTACAAATCAAGTTAAATGTGTAAAGTAAAGTCTTAGACCTGAAATTTATAATGTAAATTAACTGTAAATCGACTTTAACTTACACGATATAATGCGGCATACAGGGCAGGTGTAAAGGTGTAAACTAATGTATACATTATTTACATGGTGAATAGTAGGCTTATGCAGGGTTTATAAAACCGTACTTACTACGGGATTTTCTCCGGCACACTCCGTGATGCCAAAAAATCCCTTCGTGCGTAGCCAGATCAAGAACCTATAACCTGCATCGTACTCTAGTCATTGTCTGGATTTAGTCAGGCATTATTACACCCTGCAAAGGTGGAATAATGTGTACACGTGGCCTTTAGCGATAGCGTTCACGTGTATGCTTTTGACCTACACAATACGGCTATCCTGCATCGTGTAGGTAATCCTACTTAGGTAATTCTACTATAGCCATTGAGTGTGTTGTTTGAAGCTCAACTTTCACATCAACCCCATGTAACGCACTGTAGCTAGGTCATCGAGGCAGGGGATTTCTAAAAAGCAAAAACGGTCTGAGAAAAACTCTGTGTAATCCTGCGATACCCCACCCGTACACCCACCGCCCCCGTCATTTTCAGATTTCACCCACGATATACTTACAATATAAAACAGACTTCGGGTCAGCAACTTTCAAAACTCAAGTCAAAAAAATATTTCTACAAAAATCCGGCTTTCCTGAATACCTGTTTCCGGAAGGGGGTCAGGGGGAACGCCCCCATGCTGTTTTGTAGATCGAACGCTAAAAATTTTTATAATTTTTTGCGGTGCTGCTTGTTTGATAAGAAACAGGTATAGGGGGGTTTGGTCATAAGAAACAGGTAGGAAATTTTAAATATCAAATGTCCACTCAAGTGGGCTTTTACGCCCATCGGCTCAAGGCTAACGACAAAGTTAAGGTGCTTAAATTGCGCGTCAACGCGCAATTTGAACTGGCAATTTTTATTAACCACTTAGCTTGCAGGGTAATATAAGCATTTTCTTATAGACACGGATAGCTCCGTACGCTTTGCATTTGCAAACAAAACACAATGGCTAATGTGTTATTAACCATTGTGGTGGTTTTTCCGGATTGGTAGCCCCCGTTTACTTTGCGCGTTGTGGTAACAGTTCAGACTTGAGCATCAAGCACTAAGTGGATTTCGTTTGAATCTATAAACTGGTCATTAAGCATCAGTTGATTATTACTTAACAACTTTTTCCAAGCCGCTGCCTGTGCTTCATTAGGCGGGAAATCTTCCAAAACCATTAAGGCTACGGCTTGCTCTACTAAGGCTTTCTGATAGCTTGACAATGCCTTGTTGTGGGCTTCGTCTGCTTGTACCCTGCCTTCCATAGCGTTTATCTGCTCTTGGAGTACCTGAACCCGTTTATGCTGTGCAGTTTCTCTGGCTACCTTGTCGTTATAGACCTTGTCCAAGCCGTTAGCCATGTCCTCCTTAGTCTTTTTGATAGCTTCTATCGTTGCGTATTCGGCTTCCTTCCATTTTTTCTTTGCGTGTTTCAGATCTTCCTTGAGTTCTTCGGATACCTTGTTGGCATCGTCTGTATAGACCACTTCCAGCTTGGCTTCACGCATATTAGACAACTGTATTTCTAAGGATTGAATCTCATCTCTTTTTTCTTTATCCTGCTTACGCCAGTCCTGAACACGTTGCTTTTCAAGCTCTAAATCAGTCTTGAACTTGGCTACTGCATCCTCTACTTTCTTGGCAGTAATAACTTCGTGTTCTTCGTTGACCTGCTCCCATATCTGCTTTTTTATGTCATCGGGTACTTGGGATAATGGGCGTAAGTGTGTTTCCGGTATTTGTTTGTCACCTATAGGTGACACGATTAACTGAACCTTCGCTGCATCAGCTAATCTATGTAAATGTTGCCTTGAATAATCCCACTCTTTTTCACCGTACTGCTCCCAGCTTTCATATCCCAAAGCCTTCCAGCCCTTACGGTCGCGTATTTCCAAAAGCATTGACCTCATTACTCCATGTAATGATTTAAGTTCATTATGTTTGGCGGTCGCTTCTTCAACCGTCATGTCCGGCAGGTCTGTTTGAAGATCCATAAATTTACCTTCTTGGGTTGATGTGAATCGTGGGTTTTTTGTAGGCGGCTTAATGTTCGGTTTCATTGTGTGTGTCCTGTATACGCGTTTTAAGGCACGAAAATGTTTAGGCAGGTAATTACACCGCTTTTATATTTTTGTTTGTTCTAGTAGCTGATTCAACGTCAATTTGAGCCAGAATCGGCTAATTCAAGCAAGGCTCTAAGTGTTTTTAAAAAGTCTTGGCTGTCTGACTCAAAAAAACCGATTTTAAGCTCGCGTACGGCTATGGGCTTGTTGTCGATTTCAATGTGTAACTTGCTATGCTCATCGAGACTATAAACGCTTAAACCAAAGTCGCCCGCTGCGGTTAGCAACATCTCAAAATGCAGACGTTCACCGGATAAAGCATATTCGGAATCAACTAGCGGGTAGGGCTTCATAATTTTGTACCTGGGCTGGAAGGAACAGGGCAGGGCTTGGGTTTTTTGGCTATAACTTTCGCCACGCCCTTAACGACCTTCTTAACAATCTGATCCATTTCTGCGTTGAGTTTTTTGGCTACCGGATCAGTGAACGGAAGTTCTAAAATCACCTCCTGCTTTAACAGCTCCTCGAGCTGCTTAATTTCCTCTTTTGCCTTTTTTAGTTTTGCCGGCCTTGCTTTGCGTTCAGATCTTGTGTCGTTGCCGTGAACGTAAAAATTGCAATCAACTCCAGACCTTACTTTTTTGTTTGCACCATGAAACCTACAGACTTTCGTATTGTAGGCGGCAAGGTTAAGGCAGCGTTGCTTCGTGTGCTTTGCCATTGCAGAACACTGGGCTGCGGTATGATTTACTACACAGGGTAAAGGCATTGTGTTACCTCTCTTTACAGTGGATGTAGGAGGTTGTAGCCATTTTTTAAAAGGGTAAAAATGGCACGCGCCTCAGTTAAATTGGGGGTTTCTAGGTAAAAATACCTATTAATCGTTACATTGATCGGGTAATTAAAAACTTGTAAATCTGTTGAACTTCCTACGTTGAAACAGCCAATTCATTTCCTTTTTGAAGGTTAGTAAATCTGGAAATGTGGGTATAACAACAAAGATGGTCTTGGCTCCTTCAAACATTACGCGTGCAAGCCAGCCATGTTTACCCGTGTAAAGATACGCAATAGCGGCACTACCCTTGTCAATAACGCCAAAAAGGGTAGGGAACCCCGCCAGCTTTGACCATAAGCCAAAATCTTCGGAGTCCCTGTAGTATTCAGGTAGCCTGTAGGGGGATTTATCCCATACACCACCACTAAACCGATACCCTTCGGTTAGTTGACTATCGAACATATTCCCTTCCGGGGGCGTATATTTTCCGGTAGTAGCATCACGGGCAGCAGTTTCTAAAAGCATGCGGTTTTCAAACGACATCATGGTTTCCATAAAATCCTCTTTGGCATTGGCCGGTTAATTAATCAATGTTTTGGGTTTATAACCAGTGACGTATACGATTCACCATCCTCTATCGGGGGGATGTCCACGATCTGCGCCAGCAAATCAATGTCGGTGAAAGCCTCTCCTTCGTTATTTTTAAGGCAGCGAAGCGTGGCCGACATTGAATCGGGAACCCGATTCATTTCCCAAGCGAAATCTACGCAACTCATAAGCGGGGTACTTCCAAGGCCTTTACCGGAATAGTCATCGTAGTGATGAACAATCAAGGTACTGGTATCACCAAAAGAACAGGTGTCTTTAATGAGCTGGATAGTCGAGGCAACATCAAGGCGGCTGTTTTCGTCCATAGTGAAGGCCAGACTGGTAAGCGCATCGAAGATAATTAAAACGGGTTGCAATTCTTCAATGCTTTGTCTTAGTTCGGCCATTATCTCTGGATCGTCAATTCTGAAACGACTGTCAAGGTACAGGTAAACGTCATCGTTAAATTTCCCCTCGGAAATTTCCAACGCTTTGAGCCGTCTTGGGATGCCGCCCATACCATCACCGCACACATAAATAACTTTGCCGGGCTTAAAAACGGTATGACCAAAAAAGGGTCTGCCGGTAGAAACAGAATGGGCAAGGTTTAAAGCAGTAAAGGTTTTAAAAGCCATTGTTTCGCCTCTCAGTATGCCGTTGCTACCGACTGGCAAAACAGCATCGACCAGGTACTCGGGAGGGCGGGCGTTTTTAGCCAGATCATCACCCGAGGAATAAGTGGAGGTTTCTCTTGGCTTCGGCTCCTGATTCAAAACAGTGTTTTGGGTATTGATGCCGGTTTCATTTTTTGCAGTTTTCATGGCGTTTCCTTTTTTGGTGAGTGTTGGTAAATCCGGTTAAGGTTTTCAAACATTGGCTTTGTGGTTTTGTCTTAAAAAAGAGCCAATGTTTTGGTTTTCTTTTTTTTGCTATTTTTGAAAATTAAGTCACCGGAGCAGTGAAGCACCCCCTATGGGGGTGCTTCGCTACGCTCCGCTAGATGACCGAAGCATTTGCTCCGTTTTGCTCCGCTTCGCTCCGTTGCTTCACTTATGACGGTATCCAGATGTAGCCCCCGTATAATATGACTTTCTCAAGACTTTCGAGCTTATCCAGGCAGCGAGATAAGGCACTCCGTTTAGATGATTTCTCCATATTTAGAAATTTGTAGGCGACCAGTCGAAATTTATCAAAATGCTCCACTTTTTGAGGGCATTTTTGATGATTTCCCTTGTACAACTCCACGATTTCAGCGGGGGGATAAATCCCGTTTTCATCAATACTTCTAAATAAAGCCGCTAAAATATTTGTCTCCCTGATACCTAATTTCAGGGATTTAACTTCCATTTTTTCTATTGTCGGCTTCATTACCAGTGAGGTTGTCGGTGTCCCATCCATGCGAACTATCCCCAAATCGACCACATGCGCCCGCATCATAATGTCCTCGAAATTGTCATCATCCTTGTTTTTGACACAGTGAAGCATCGCCAGTTTGGTATCCGGTACGCG
>CAIUYS010000010.1 GCA_903903365.1 uncultured Methylococcaceae bacterium | reverse complement strand
GATCATGTTCAATTCTGCTCTTGCCGGTCAAAAATATTAACTGCCATTCCAGTAGCCGCTTGTCGCAAGCGCTCATCATTTGTCCAGAATTCAACACAATCGTGCTGCATGGCTGTCGCCAAATGTAGCGCATCCGGGGTTTTTATTTTATGGCATGTACGCAAGGCAAGCGCACGATCAAATTCAACATCGCCTATTGTTAGCCATTGTTGATCGGCCAAAAAAATTTCGTAATCAGCAATTAACGCTATGTTGCCATCGATAGTCGGTTTAACCAAAGCTTCCAATCGAACCAGCGGTGACACACATAAGATAGCATCCGTATTGATAGCCATGAAGTTACGAATCTGTTCGCTAAAAACCGGAACATCCTCCAGTAAATAAATAACACAGCAGGTATCGAGATAAACCTTTCGTATCATTGACTGGCGTCCCAGTCATCACGCATGGCGGCAATACGCTTGATTATCTCATTGGTATTGGCAGCAGGTCGGCGAACAAAGCGTGGCGATGAAAGCAGCGTTAATGCGCGTGCCACACTGCCGCGCCCTTCGTTTATCTGCAAAGGCATTGTTTCGATGGTGGCGTCTAATAAAGTTAGCAATGCTCTGCCAACAGGTTTAAAAGACAGCGCTTCCATTGGGTGGATACGGCCTGTGGCATCGATTTCTACTTGTATGGTTTGCAGCATTATTTTTCCTCCCTGGTATCAAAAATAGCAGGATTATTTTTATTGTATAACGCATTAACATCAATTTGTTTAAGCGGTGTGCCCAATACGCGGTCTACCGTGTTTTTAATGATCTGTGCTTGTGAAGGCGTTAATCGCATAGCTTCAACTCAGTGAATTTTAGATAATGGCTAATGCTGATATGCAAGCTACCAAAATTGTCAATCATATCACCGCCAACGTTGGCACGGCTGTGACGAATTTTGTACCCAATTCTGCTAAATGTGCATTTTGTTGCTTAACTTCGGCGGCAATATTCCACGGCAGAATCACCAGATAATCAGGGCGCTGTTCGACTAATGCTGTCGGTGCCAGTATCGGTATATGACTACCTGGCATAAACTTGCCCTGTTTGGCTCCAGCTGCATCGCAAACAAACGGTAATAAATCAGGTTTAACACCTGCATAATTCAGAAGGGTGTTACCTTTTGCTGCTGCACCGTAAGAGGCTACTTTTTTGCCAGCCTTTTTTTGTTCTATCAGAAAAATTAAAAGGTCATCCTTAATCCTATCGGCCTTATCCTGAAAGTATTGGTAAGTGGCGATTGTTTGCAGGCCATTTTGTTCTTCCGCTGTCAGTATTGCCTTAACGCTAGGGGAATTTTGACGAGAATCTTGATCATGACAACCATAAATTCGTAGACTACCACCATGAGTTGGTAATTCTTCGACATCCCAAACGCGTAAGCCAGCAGACTTAAAAATGCACTCGACTGTATAAAGCGACAGATAAGAAAAATGTTCGTGATAGATAGTATCGAACTGAGTGTGCTCAAGTAACCGCATTAAATGAGGAAATTCAAGCGTGATAGTGCCGCCAGGTTTTAGCGCCGCTTTTAGACCTAGGGTAAAGTCGTTAATATCTGGCACATGGGCATAAACGTTGTTACCGGCGATAAGGTCGGCCTGTTTGCCAGTGGCAGAGAGTTGTTTGCCAAGTTGCTCACCAAAAAACTCGCGGATAACAGAAATTCCGATTTTTTCAGAAGCCGAGGCGGTACTATCAGTCGGTTCGATACCTAAACAAGGAATTCCGGCAGCCACAAAATTCTTGAGAAGATAACCATCATTGGAAGCAACCTCAATAACCAGACTGTCTTGGGTGAGGTGCAATTGATGAGTCATTTTTTCTGCGTACTTTGCCGCATGAGCCAACCAGCCGGTTGAGGTACTGGAAAAATAGGCATAATCGGAATTGAACAGTTCGTCGGCTTGGGCGTAATCTTCCGTCTGAACTAACCAGCATTGCGTACAAACCAGCACCCGCAAAGGAAAATATTTCTCTGGGGCGTGCAGTGTTTGCCGGGTTAGATACGCGTTGGATGGGGGTGCTGAACCCAAATCCACCAACGGTATGGTTAGCTCAGCCTGGCAATGGCGACACTTCATAAAGTAATTCCCTGAAAGTCCTGTTCAATCAATTTGTGGTTACGATCTCTTTCGGAAATCTCGGTGATAGCAAGTGGCCAAGCTATGTTTAATCTTGGATCAGCAACATTTAGCGCTCCCTCTGCTTCCGGATAATAAACTGCTGTGTGCAAATAAATCAACTCGCAATCTTGGGATAATGCCTGAAAACCATGTGCAAACCCTTCCGGGATGAGCAGGCTTTGCCGATTCCGTGCAGATAATACCACACCATACCATTGTAAAAAAGTGGAAGAGTTTTTCCGTAAATCAACCGCAACGTCAAATATCTCGCCCTGCAAGCAACTGACGAGCTTGATTTCAGCATGCGGAGGATTTTGAAAGTGCAATCCACGCACTGCGCCTTTGGTTTTGGTTAAGGTGTGATTGATTTGGGTAATTGGCGTATTTAGACCCGCCTCGCTGAAGTCATTGGCACAATAAAAACGTGATAAAAAGCCGCGATGATCTTCAGTGACTTTACGCTGCACCAAGGCCAGTCCAGTCAGTGGAGTTGGGGTGAAATCAAATCGAGACATAATTAACCAACCTTAGCCACTGTCTGATATTGAGCAATTTGCGACAAGGTCACTGCTTGCATATCTTCGCCATTACGCCATGCCTGATGCCATTCCAGTGTTTTTTGCAGCGCGGTTTGCAAGCGCCAACGCGCTTGCCAGTCTAGTCGGATTTTCGCTTTACTACTATCCAGTTTAAGATAATGCGCTTCGTGCGGCTGAGGTGTCGGGTCAAATTGCCACTTCATGCCTTGCTGCATTTCTGCTAAACGCTCAATGATCCAGCTTACCGGACGGGCATCTTCATCATTCGGACCGAAATTCCAGCCTTCGGCAAAAGTGTCACCTTCCATGAAAAGATATTCGGCGAGTCGCAAGTAACCGGACAGGGGTTCTAAAACGTGCTGCCAAGGGCGTGTAGATTTTGGAGAGCGAACTTTTAATGTTGCTCCGGCATCAATGGCACGCAGAAAGTCGGGTATCAAGCGATCGTCTGCCCAGTCACCGCCGCCGATGACATTGCCTGCACGCGCACTCGCCAAAGCGATGCCGTTAGGCTGAAAAAAAGACCGGCGATAAGCGGCAGTGACTAACTCTGCACAACCTTTGCTGCTGGAGTAGGGATCGAATCCGCCCATGGCTTCGTTTTCACGGTAACTCCAAACCCATTCGCGGTTTTCGTAACATTTATCAGTGGTGACGTTGACTACGGCTCTTACAGTGTCAGTATGACGAACAGCCTCAAGCACATTTACCGTACCCATAACATTAGTGGAGTAGGTCTCGACCGGATCATTATAGGAGTGGCGCACCAGCGCCTGCGCAGCCAAATGTATCACTATCTCTGGTTGGTGCTTGGCAAAGGCTGCACGTAATGTAGCGAGATCCCTTATGTCGCCGATAATACTGGTCATGTCTGTGCCAATCCCGGCAACTTCAAACAGACTTGGATTAGTGGGTGGAGCAAGCGCATAACCCACGACATGCGCACCCATAGATTGCAACCAGAGTGCCAGCCAACCACCTTTAAATCCGGTATGCCCCGTCAGAAAGACGCGCTTGTTGCGCCAGAAATCCGGATTCACTTCCACACCTTCCACGGAGCTTTGCCGCTTTGCCAAAGCTCTTCCAAATGGTTTTTGTCACGCAAGGTGTCCATGGGTTGCCAAAACCCGCTGTGCTCATAAGCCATTAGCTCACCATCAGAGGCAAGTTTAGTGAGTGGTTCACCTTCCCATGAAGAACTATCATCAGCAATCAAATCGATACACTTTGGTGATAAGACAAAGAATCCGCCATTAATCCAACCGCCATCACCTTGTGGTTTCTCAATAAAGCCACAGACGGTTTTTCCATTCATATCAAGCGCACCATAACGTCCAGGTGGTTGTACAGCAGTTATAGTCGCACGCTTGCCGTGCTGTTTATGAAATGCTATCTGTGCACTGATATTGATATCAGCAACCCCATCACCGTAGGTAAAACAGAAGGCCTCCTCGTCTTTCACGTAACTGCTCACGCGCTTCAAACGGCCACCTGTCAGGGTATCTTCTCCGGTATCTACCAGCGTTACCCGCCACGGTTCAGCATTGCGTTGATGCACTTCCATCTGATTGTTTTGCATATCAAACGTCACATCGGACATGTGCAGAAAGTAATTGGCAAAATACTCTTTAATAACATAACCTTTATAGCCGCAACAAATAACAAAATCATGTATGCCATGCGCTGAATAGGTTTTCATGATATGCCAGAGTATCGGCTTACCACCAATTTCAACCATTGGCTTAGGCCGCGTTGACGTTTCTTCACTAATCCGTGTGCCTAGTCCACCGGCAAGAATGATTGCTTTCATGTCAAATTGTCTTTGTAAGTTTTATAAGTCAAAAACCTCCGGCAGAGCCGGAAGCTTGAAAATGTGAACAGCTCAAAGTGGGTGTATTATGTGCCGCCTAAAAAAAATGGGCTAAGGTCTTGCAATCATTCTTTTATTTTGAGGCAGCAATGACCTGATTTTTTCCTCATCAAGCCCAGTAAGTTCAATAATATTCTGCATGGTTGAGCCTATTTGTGCGGCATTTTCTATTATTTTCATTTTCGCCTGCCATTCTCCTTGATCTAATCCCTGTTCCAGTCCTTGCTCCAATCCTATCTTTGTAGGAAATCAATGGGGTCAGACTCGATTGATTTGTATAAATTGCGTTACCCGGGGATTTCAGTTTTTTATAATCAATGGGCTCGATTGAAAACATTAAGTTACAGTAGCTAATCATGCGGATACTCTAGCAGCGCTTTGCCCAGTTCAAGCAAAGGATATGCAGTTTTTAATCGATTGCTGATAGTTGTTAACATGACATATAAAACACTAACTGATTCTAATGCAAAATTTAAATGCGCCGCATTTTTGTTAGGATCGTCTAGATAATCATGGGCACATTTGTTGCGAATATTGCGAACCAACTACCACTTTTCGACACCGTCAACGAGACCAAGTTTTTACAATCTATTTGAGTTTGCCTATCATTGTTTGGTTTTTAAATTCTTCAGACAGGCAATCATAGGATTGTAGATGAAGGGTAATCAACTGCCTATCATAACTTATAACTTGGTGTAACCAAAAAAACAATCTACATTCTGTAACTGTTGATAGATAAGATTAACATAGATCTTATCTATCAGTGGCCTTACGCAGGTCAATGAACAGTCAAAGTAAGTCTTTTTTACCCATAAACCGAGTCCTAAGAGTCGGTTATTTTAATTTATTATTCCACACTCACCGCATGGGCTTCGTATATTGTGAAAAGTCCCAAGCTCGCGAAGCAGGCATTTGTCCATTGTTGATGGTCTTGGATATTTCATCCCGTCCCCTCCTTTCTTTTGAAACTTCCGCAAAATACTGCATAATCTGCGTCGTACAAAGCCATCCATTGCCTTCAATTCACTCTTCTTTATATGCTTAAAGTAGTTAAACAAACACGCTATATCAGATTGAGCTTTTCAACAATACTTGTTTTTATTCTATTCCGGCATCTGCAGAATAGGCAAAAATCAACGAAAAAGGGTTTACTTTAAACAGAGTATCTTGCAGAGTTTCCGCTTTAATATCAACACCCGTTATTTGACCGGCATCGCTTATCCCGACTAACACCAAGCCACCTTTGGAATTGGCGAAAGCAACCAATGTTTCAATAAGTTCTTTCTGAAAGCTGGTTTTAAATTTCACCCGACCGCTCTCACCCTGTTGAATCAAGCGATTGTAATATTCGTCAGTATCAGGCGTTTTACTTAAGGGGTACATATAGGCTTTCAGAAATTAAATTTACAATTCAGGTTGCTGTAAACTCGTAATTATTGCTAAAAAATCAAAAAAAGCGTTTATTAAAAATACTTTAATTATAGTGTTGAGATCGGTTAACGTAAAAAATCTACGATAAACTGATAGCCTTGTTGTTCTACTAACGCAAATACCACTGACATATCAACGCTCATATGCTCATGCACAATACGGTTGCGCAGGCCAATTGCTACGTTCCATTATTGAAGTTTCGCATCGGTTGGTGCAGCTTGTAAAACTCAAGTTAATTACCTACCAACTAATAGAGCATTTATCTCAAGACAATCAGGACGTAAACGCAAGCTAAAGTGCCAGAGCCTCAATCCGATTCTAAAGCAAAATTCAAATGCACTGCTGAGTTATCGTAAAGCTATTTTACACAATAGTTCCAAAAACAGCCCCGACACCCGCAGTTAAGCCCATCGCCAACGCACCCCAGAAGGTTACCCGAAAAGCGCTTTTAATAATACCGGAGCCGCCGGTATAAGCGGCTAAAGTACCCAGTAAGGCGAGAAACAACAAAGAGGCAGATGACACAAAAATGACTAAGTTTGGCTCAGGGGCAAACAGGACAATTAATAGTGGCAACACTGCGCCAATGGCGAAAGTGGCTGCCGAAGTCAGTGCAGCTTGAATGGGGCGTGCTGTGCCTGTTGCAGAAATACCCAGCTCATCACGGGCGTGCGCACCCAAGGCATCATGATTCATTAATTGTTCGGCGACTTGTTCGGCCAGGACAGGATCAAGTCCTCGCGCTACATAAATAGCCTGCAATTCTTTTTGTTCATGCTCAATATTTTCATCCAACTCTCTGCGTTCACGCGCCAAATCAGCTTGTTCGGTATCGGCTTGCGAACTGACTGAAACATATTCACCGGCTGCCATCGACATGGCTCCTGCAACCAGTCCGGCTACACCGGCCAATACGATATCGTTATGTGCGGCATGGGAGGCGGCAATACCCACAATTAAACTGGCTGTTGACACAATGCCATCATTTGCGCCTAAAACAGCGGCACGTAGCCAGCCTATACGATGAGTGCGGTGGGTTTCGTGATGCATTAGCATTCCTTTTACGTTAATTACGTTACAGAAGATCAGCAGAAACTGTTTAATTCTGACCTTTTTCAAAATGTAGGTACTTATTCAAAGTAAACATAAACAATCTTTACTTGCCTCCCTAAAGCGTTATATTGTTTTTATCTATAGCAATGATAAGGCCGCTTTAGATAGTTGCTATCAGTCGGTTGACTTACACTTTTGCGTCTTAATTTATCAAGATTATAACTTATGAAAAAGAATAAGATCGTTAAATTGCACTCCTTGTTTTTCGCGCTATTAATGTGCATGACATTTGCTGATGTATCTGCAAATCCCCGCATAGCAGTTCTGGATTTTGAGTTAAAAGACATGACACTTGCTCCACGCATACCGGCAGAAATAATCCGCACAGCGTCAATTAAGCCGCTAATGGAAAACGAACTTAAAAAATCAGGTTACGACATAGTGTCCATCAATCCGGATGCCCAACAATTAGCGACTGCCGGGGCTGGTTATCTTTTTGATCATCCGGATGTTGCGGCTCAACTGGGCAAACAATTTAATGCGGATTATGTGATCGTTGGAAGACTGCACAAGCCCAGTTTTTTGTTTTTTTATCTCATGACGCATCTGGTCGATGTCAAAAAAGAAGCCCTGGTTGGTGAATACCTTTACGAAGTTAAAGGCGGCGAGAAAAAAATAATCGTAAAAGGTGTAGAATCTCTCACTGAAAAAATCATTAAATCCCTTAACTAAATGGTTTTAATGATTAGCACCACGAAGAAAAAAATTTCCTTAAATTAAATCGGCGGTTGTTTTGCACCAATCACTTTAACCTGAACGATATCACCGACGCTTAATATCCCGCTCTGATTATGCAGGGCGTTTTGTCCAAAGTAGATTTTATTTTCCCATTTTCTGATACGACTGAGCGT
>CAIUYS010000009.1 GCA_903903365.1 uncultured Methylococcaceae bacterium | reverse complement strand
TTAATCATGATAGCTTTCCTTAAATCGAATAAAAAATTGGGCTACCTACCGTAAGGGCAATCCCTTGCGGTTGCCCTCCTAATATCGTGGCATTAAAGGGCAGGCGTAAAGCCTGCCCCTACAAAAAAATGCCCCGCATCCGGGGGAAAAGCAAAGTTGGGTAGTCGCGTCGGGTTAGCGACAGCGTAACCCGACAAATCCAAAGTATCTGTCGGGTTACGGCTAGCGCCTAACCCGACATACAGATATTACTAGCATTTCGGCTCATGGGGGCTAATTGTGTGGCAGATTAAATTATGCATTATGGCTATCTACACACCCATCTAATGACTTAACTTCAAGTATAGGCGGTTTATTATGTACTTCAAGGATCAACAGTATTTTGTTTTCCGTGTCCTTTTCCATTTGTTCGTAGGTAAATCCAACTATCGAACCGGATCTACTGACAAATCATCCATCACAACACTCATTACTTAATCTTGCGACCGTGTATCTCCTATCACACGAGCAGGAACGCCGGCAACAATGGCATAATCAGGAACATCTTTGGTCACTACGGCACCGGCACCGACCAGAGCGTTTTCTCCGATAGTAATGCCACACAAAATAGTTGCATTACTACCGATTGAGGCGCGAGATTTAACCCGGGTGCGAATCAATTGCCAATCAGCTTCTGTTTGCAATTCACCGTCCTCACCGACTGCTTTTGGATAGGTGTCATTAATAAACATCACGCCATGACCTACAAATACGCAATCATCAATTTCTACACCCTCACAAATAAAGCTGTGGCTGGAAATTTTGCATCTGGCACCAATCGAAGCACCTTTTTGTATCTCCACAAATGAACCGACCTTGGTGCCCGCACCAATTTGGCAACCGTATAGGTTAACAAGATCCGGGTGAAATATGAGAACCCCGTCACCTAACTGAACATCTTGGCTTATCATTGATTATTTGCTCCTAAGTTAATGAAATGATTGTAGGTTAAGCCGTGGCATTAAAGGGCAGGCGTAAAGCCTGCCCAAAAAAATGTCCCTCCTTAGATGTAGGCCGGAATAAGGCTTTTCAAGCGTAAGCGAGTTGAGCGTTTCCGGCAATGCTGAACGAGTGTGTCCCGGAAACGCCACCACGCGCTACGCTTGGGTGGTTTTAGAAACGCGCATGAAATAACTTGACCATTTATGTTCCCTCACCCCAGCCCTCTCCCAGAGGGAGAGGGAGCAAGATGCTGAAGTTATTTCATGCGCATTACTTATTCCGGCCTACGCCTAATGCCTGTTATTGCTGAATACCACGAAATCAAGAATTAAAAACTTGAAGGTTGAGTAATGGGCATATTTAGCATCATTTATAAACCTGTAGCCTATAGATTTGTGCATCACACTGCACCTCTGCACCATAAAACAATATAAACCGTTTTGAATAATATCTTTAAATCCATGATAAGGGACCAATTCTGTATATATCGAATATCGAGTCTCACCGCATCATCCCATTCTGTCTTGCTTCGTCCTTCTATCTGCCAGAGTCCGGTGATTCCGGGCTTCATATCGACTATGCGCCGGAGATGCCATGATTGGTATTTCTCGGCTTCGTAAGATAGAGGTGGTCTTGGTCCAACCAGACTCATGTCCCCTTTTAGCACATTAAAAAACTGTGGTATTTCATCAATGCTGGTTTTTCGAATGAATCGTCCAATCCGGGTTATCCGGGGATCCGCTTTCATTTTATAAAATGGCTCTTCCGCATCCCCCTGATTGATTTTTTCGAGATGACCGTTGATAAAGTTTTGGATGTATTCACGGTGTATCTTGTCATCCATATCTACATGCATGGATCGAAATTTGTAGAATTTAAAAGGAATACCTTTCTTGCCCAAGCGGATTTGACTGAAAATGACCGGCCCCGGCGAAGTTACTTTGATAACCAATGCTGTTACTAACATGACAGGCGCTAAAATTAGTATACCTATAATTGAGCCTATGATATCAAGAACTCTTTTAAAAAAAAGCTTAAACCAAACATTATCCATTGAATCTTTCAGTTCAAAAGGATGCGCATCGGGTTGAATAACGCCTATTTTTTCGAGGCTTTCAAATATATGATCCGGATAGCTTGAGGTCGTCGCAGAAAATTGCGGATGTCCGTTAACTAATTTTTCACAGAGCTTATTCGCTCCATTCTCGTCCGTATCGGGGAGAAGTACGCCTATAGTTTTGTGATTGATAAAACCACTAATATCAGTATTTCGTATCTTTGTCTGAATACCATCTAAAATCGCTCTCGTATTAATAGATTCAGTATCCGTCTCTTTTTCAAGAGCCAGTAATATAATGGATAACGTGGATTTAGACCGCTGCGCCCGAAGTTTTTCAATACGCAAATTCTCAAAAAAATAAGCATCATAAATTATTTTTTCAGATGAAACCCAGAATCGACTTGAATTAATAAATGAGCCTGTGGATGTCGACAACGCTGCTATAGAATAGGCTTTCTTATTCATTTTCATCCTCACACTCATTATAAATTTTCAGATAAATCGAGGGCATCCTTCATTCCTCGGGTTACACTTTTTGCAATTACCATCGCGTCGGGTTAGCGACAGCGTAACCCGACAAATCGAAGTATCTGTGTCGGGTTACGGCTAACGCCTAACCCGACCAGCTCTACACGACAGTTTAACTCACACGGATACCATCCCTTAAAGCATAGGTATCTACACAAATCATATAGCCGTCATTCCGGCAGGGATTGCCGGAATCCATGGCACAGGGATGTGAAAAATCAGATAAAAAGTAATTTGATATAGCTAAAAAATGGTTTGCGTAGTTCAATATTGCCATCCATGGCATCTGGTTCCCGGCAATCCTTGCCGGGATGACGAGTTGTGTATATACCCATGCCCTTAAAGGGATAGTATCCGTTAGTATCGAAAATATTTATCTGAAAATCTATAGTTCCCATGCCGGAGCGTCACTGCCCACAGTTAAGTATCGTAATAATATAATACTGCGGCTGGAGTAAAATGTTCGGCGACAATTATCCTGTCCGGTTGACGACAACTATCTTGACCGGTTGACCGATATGTAGGACAAGGGTGGATTTCAACTTATTTGGAGCTCACCCTTGCCTGGAAAACGTATCACTCAACGCCAAGAGAATTTATATATGAGCACACGTGAATCAGGAAAAAGCCAAGAAACAGCTGCTGCTAAAGCCGCCATTTCTGAGCGTTCCGGCCGTAGATTAGAAAAAAATGAACGCTCCTCGATTCCGGGAGAACGTCACTGGCGTACTCGTGAAGATCCTTTGGATGTCGTCTGGGAAAAGGAATTGGTGCCGTTGTTAGAGAAGGAGTCGCAACTGACCGGGTTGACACTCTGGGAATATCTGGAAGATGAACATGCAGGTAAATTTCCGTTCAGTGTCTTGCGCACCCTTCAGCGTCGCGTCAAGCAGTGGAAAGCAACTGAAGGGCCGGACAAGGTGGTTATCTTCCGCCAGTCTGTACCCGCTGGACAACAAGGCTTGTCGGACTTTAGTCATCCGAACACTGAAATTACTATTCAGGGTGAGATCTTTAGCCATCTGTTGTATCAGTTTCGTTTTGCTTACAGTGGCTGGCGGTATGTACAGATCATTTTGGGCGGTGAAAGTTATTCCGCTTTAGCTGACGGCTTGCAGTCCGCGTTAATGCTGGCGGGTGGCAGTCCTGTTGAACATCGTACCGACAGCTTAAGTGCGGCTTTTATCAACAGTGTTGAAGAGCAGAAACTGACGCAATCTTATAATGCACTCTGTGCTCACTATAACCTACGGGCAACGCGTAATAATCGTGGTGTAAGCCATGAAAACGGGGCGGTTGAATGTGCGCATGGTTCCTTTAAACGGCGTCTGGATCAAGCCCTAAAGTTGCGGGGGAGTTGTGATTTTACTGCCATTAAAGAGTATCAGGCATTCCTGAACAAGGTCGCCGAGCGTTTAAACAAACGCTGCCAGAGCCGCTTTAAAGACGAGCAACTGGCCTTGCAAGCATTGCCCGGTGAACGTTTCATGGACTATAGCGAACTTAGTCTGAAAGTAACGCGTAGCAGTACCTTGGAGGTTAAACGGGTGCTCTATACCGTACCCTCGAGAATGATTGGAGAACAGGTGCGTGTCCATGTTTACCATGATCGCCTGGCTTTTTTTGTTGGCCAAACCTTAACCAGTACACTGCCGCGTGTTTACCTTAAAGCAGGCCAAGAACGGGGCCGCTGCATTGATTACCGGCATATCATTCATAGCTTGTCTGCCAAACCGCAGGCGTTCCGGTTCTTACAGTTCCGCGATGAGTTATTACCCACCGATGGTTATCGACAGCTATGGCGGCATTGCGATCAACAGTTTCAGCCCAGAGATGCCTGTAAATGGATTGTAGGCGTGCTGCGTATCGCCATGGATCATAACTGTGAAGAACGCTTAGGCAACGAGTTATTGGCGCTTGTCGATAACAAGAAACCGCTGCCACCTCTCAAAGCCTTACAGGAGCGTTACTTGGGCGCGACAGCGGTGCCTGTTATTCTTGCGCGGCAACAGGATTTAGCGAGTTATGATAATTTTTTGCCGGGCAACTGGCATCGTCAGGAGGCTGTCGGTCATGCCTGAAACTATCGACTTGTTACTGAAAGAACTCAAGCTGCCGGCCTTTAGTCGGCATTATCAACGCCATCAAGAACAGGCTATTGAAAAAGGTTTTGGCCATATCCGTTATTTGTCGGGGCTTTGTGAGCAGGAAGCGGCGGATCGTTATCAAAAACGGGTGCAAAAATGGACGCGAGAAGCCGGCTTGCCGCCAGGAAAAAGCTTTGCCAACCTGATGCTTACCGAAATCAATGCCGCCGTTCAACAACAGGTTATTGGGCTTAAAGATCAGACTGACTGGGCTCACCATGCCGGAAACGTCTTGTTGATTGGACCGTCCGGGGTCGGTAAATCGCATATAGCGGCCGCGCTCGCTACCCACTTAATAGAGAAAAATGTACGCGTCAAATGGTTCTCAGCCGTGGCACTCGTGCAAAGCCTACAACAAGCCAAGCGGGATCTGGATTTAATGATCGCGATGACAAGACTGGATAAATATCAGGTCTTGGTTATTGATGATATCGGCTATGTTAAAAAAACGGATGCCGAAACTCAGGTGTTGTTTGAATTCATTGCGCATCGTTATGAAAGCGG
>CAIUYS010000008.1 GCA_903903365.1 uncultured Methylococcaceae bacterium | reverse complement strand
TTTATGCAGTGGAGTACAAACCTAGGTTTGCACTCCACTACATAATTAACTGATATTGAAACTGCTGTATATATCCTCATCACACGTCAAAAACGGTAATTTGATTCCTCTCCTGCGGGGCATAGGTATCTATACAAATCATATAGCCGTCATTCCGGCAGGGAGAGCGAAGCGAGGGTTGGCCGGAATCCATGGCACAGGGATGTGAAAAATCAGATAAAAAGTAGCTTGATATAGCTAAAAAATGGTTTGCGTAGTTCAATATTGCCATCCATGGCATCTGGATCCCGGCAATCCCTGCCGGGATGACGAGTTGCGTAGATACCTATGCCTGCGGGGGGAGAATCAGGATATAGGTTTAATCATTTATCCATAATAATTCACTGAAACCACTGTCATCCTTGTGCCAATGAGAAACAACATGCAGACTCGCTATAACGATCTTGTTGCCAAAATAAACCAATGGGATTATGAGTATTATGTTCTCGATAATCCGTCTGTTGCTGATGCTGAATACGATCAGGTATTTAGACAACTGCTGGAGATGGAGGCCGATAATCCTGAATTAATCACGCCAGAATCTCCCTCTCAACGCGTTGGTGCAAAACCAATCGATGAATTTCGAAAGATAGAACATACCGTAAAAATGCTCTCTTTGGCCAATGCTTTTAGCCTTGAGGAAACGTTTGGTTTTTTTGAAAAAGCGGCCAAAGAGTTGGAGCTAAGCCCCGCATCACTTGAGCTTTTTAGCGAGCCCAAACTGGATGGTTTGGCGATATCTATCCATTATGAGAAAGGACTATTAAGCTATGCCGCTACGCGCGGTGATGGTCAAGTGGGCGAGGATGTCACTCATACGATAAGAACCGTCAAGTCGGTACCCCTTAAACTGGCAATCCCTAATCCGCCCGAAAAACTGGATGTGCGTGGCGAAGTATTTATGCCCAAAGCCGCTTTTGAGAAAATCAATCGACAGGCTGTTCAAAATGACAGCAAAGTATTTGTTAACCCCAGAAATGCTGCGGCCGGAACCATTCGGCAAATGAACCCTAAAATTGCCGCCGAACGCGATTTGCAGTTTATTCCTTACGGATTGGGCGAGTATGAAGGCGAGCAGCAATTTACCCGACATTCTGAAATTCTTGCCTATTTGCACCGCTTGGGTTTTAGAAAAAATCCGCATTGTTATGCTTTTTTGGGCAGTTTTGAGGCGTTTGAGAAAAATTATCAGGTCATGGAGCAGACCCGAGAAAAACTACCGATGCAAATTGACGGCATTGTTTATAAAGTCGACTCCCTTGAATTACAAACGGCCTTAGGTTTTATTGCCCGCTCACCCAAATGGGCGGTAGCCAGAAAATTCCCGGCCGAAAATATGGTGACCCAACTCTTGTCGGTGGACTTTCAGGTAGGTCGTACCGGTGTGTTAACGCCTGTCGCCCGATTGGAGCCTGTTTTTGTGGGTGGCGTCACGGTCAGCAATGCAACCTTGCATAACATGGATGAAATTGAACGACTGGGGCTTGGTATCGGTGATAGTATCGAAATTCAACGCGCAGGCGATGTCATTCCCAAAGTCGTTAAAGTGGTCGCAACCGGTACCCACAGAGCACCGATTGTGATGCCGGTGCGTTGTCCGGTGTGTGACGCAGCCGTAGAAAGAACCGAGGGGCAAGCGGCTTTTCGTTGTACCGGCGGCTTAACGTGCGCGGCTCAAGGTGCCGAACGCATAAAGCATTACGCCTCTCGCAGGTTTATGAACATCACCAATCTGGGCACCAAGCTGATTGAATTGCTGTATAGCAAAGGCTGCCTTAACACCATTGCCGATATCTATAGTTTAAAACTCAGCGACATTGCCGACCTGGAAGGACAAGGCGAAAAAAGCGCCCAGAATGTACTGGCTTCCATTGATGCCTCAAAATCAACAAAACTGGGTACTTTCCTGGGCGCGCTGGGCATTCATGAAGTGGGTGAAGAAGGTGCAAAAAGCATCGCCAAGTATTTTAAAAATCTCGATGCCATTGCTCATGCCTCTTTTGAAGACCTGATGCAAGTGCCCGACATTGGCCCGGTCATGGCGACTAATGTCGTCAATTTTTTTAAAGACGAAAAAAATCAGGCGATTATTGCAAAAATTATTGGGGCAGGGGTCTGCTGGGAAGATGAAGCGAATGAACCCGTCAAACAACAACGGCTTGCCGGACAAACTTGGGTGTTAACCGGCACCCTGCAACAGATGCCACGTAACGAGGCCAAAGCACTTCTGGAAAGTTTGGGGGCTAAAGTTGCAGGTTCGGTATCTAAAAAAACCACCTGCGTTGTTGCCGGCCAAGATGCCGGATCAAAACTTGCCAACGCCCAAGCTTTGGGTATTAAGGTGCTGGATGAGACCGAGTTTTTGGCAGAATTTAAGCTGGCTGATTAGGCTTCCAGCTGAAGACGAAGCTCCACACTTTTTTAGTTTGAGATAAATCTCCCTTAACCCAAGCCACTCAGAGAGTGTGTTGATTTTTAATTGGCACTGACCGGAAGCTATCGGCCATGAACTGACAGTGGCGAGTGGCTGCTTTAAGGCGATGAATATATCTGAATGAAGTTCAGTAATTGCCAAAACCGAACATCGAATAATACCGAAATGACCAATGCTTTATTGAATTTGTTTTTGAGGGAAGATGTCGCTTTAATTTGTCGTTGTGTTCTATTAGTTTATACTCAAACCAATAAAAGCAATTAACTGGATAGGTTTATGAGAAATATACGACAAATCAGGCTTTTTATAAGACATTTGATGTCGCATATATTACGTTGAACTAAACCGCTAACGCGGTGGCAGCCCACCTCAGCGTTGCGGTTAATGACGCTGTTGGTCTAACTCAAAAAAACGGATACCTTAGAAATCAGGGAATGTTCCCTGTTTTTTCGAGGAGATCGTCATGACCCCGCT
>CAIUYS010000007.1 GCA_903903365.1 uncultured Methylococcaceae bacterium | reverse complement strand
TTGTGTATCGGTCGCAAAGAAGGCTTAACCAAAATACTCTGTGAAAAAGGCACCGGCAAACTGCTGGGTGCCGGCATGGTCGGCACCAACGCCGGCGAGTTAATTGCAGAAGCCGTCTTGGCACTGGAAATGGGTGCGGATGCCGAAGATATCAGCTTAACCATTCATGCACATCCCACCTTGGCCGAAACCTTTGGCTTTGCCGCTGAAATGATTACCGGCACCATTACCGATCTTTATATCAAAAAATAGCGGTTGCTGGGGGGGGTAAGCTTTTCACCACGAAGACACGAAGAGCACGAAGTTTTTGATTGGGAGTTAAAGAGACAAGGGTGGGCAACAGCTTTGTCGTTGCCCAAATTCTTGATATTCAGCATTGTGAATACAACAATGGAAATGTCGGGTACGAAATTATGTGCTCGAACTACTTGGCTGATAAAGATTACATAACCTAACGCGTAAATAACATAAGGACATTGAATACATGTCAACCTGGATAGAAGATGTAATTAAAGGATTAGATGATCTCAATGGATCTGCTTCACTTTCAGACATATATAAAAAACTAAGAGAAATTCGCCAGTTACCCCATCCGAAGAGCTTTGATGCAATAATTCGTAGAGAAATTGAAAGCCACTCTTCTGACTCGGAAGCCTACACTAGGAAAGGAGATTATTTTTATTCTGTAGAAGGCCTTGGAGGAGGAGTATGGGGGCTTCGCAATTATCTCAAAAATACACCAATAGCTATTGACGCAGATATTCCATTGGGATTCGATGAGCCTGCCAGAATCCATCAAGAAACATATCGAATTTTGCGGGATACCAATCTTGCAAGAAAACTCAAGCTTCTTCACCAAAATAAATGTCAATTATGCGGTACTCAGATTGAGTTACAAAATGGCAAATACTATTCAGAAGCTCATCACATTACTCCTCTAGGGAATCCTCATGATGGGCCTGATATCGCCAAAAACATTATCGTATTATGCCCTAATCATCACGTTATGCTTGATTATGGAGCTATTAAATTAGATCAATCTCTGATCACCGCACACCCCAAGCACACAATTGATACTCAATATATTACCTATCATAATGACCGTATTTGGGGGAAAGTAGATAACCAATAATTTTAGTGAGCCGGCTAAAAAAGTCATCAGCTAATCTCAAACCTTATCAGTTAAAAATAATTTATCTGTCATACATTATTATGAAATGGCAAGAACTGTGGTTGCAACAACAGTGCAACAACAGGGACAGGTCTTCCAAAATCACATTATCTACACAACTCTTTAGCCGCCCAGCTACCATCCAAAAAATAAGGCACAAAGCCTTATCAAGACTTGCACCTTATCTACCAGAACGTTTGGCCGCCCCCTTATTAACCACTCCCTATTAAATCCGCATGTACTTTATTCGAGTTCGCTCTCTAATTGTCATATTTATGCTTACGTTAATAAGCGGCTGCGCGGGCTACCCTGCCTCGTATGGAAACCATGGCTATAACAATTATCCTGTGTACCAACCTTATTATGGTGCTCGCTATCCAGCACCTGCATTCTATGGAAACTATAGGCAGGGCAATTACCGGGGGCATCAGCCTTACCGTGAACATCGGGAGGAATATCGCGAAGGCGGCCATAATCAAGGAAACAGAGGCCATAGCCAGTATCGGCAGCATCATGATCGTGATTGATTGAGCGAATGGCATTTTAAATCGTAGGGTGTATAAGCGCAGCGTCATACACCATAAAAAAAGGACAAAAACTGTCGTTGTAAGACACGATTACCGGAACGTTTACCAGCCGCCAAACAAAACGAAGCGTGACGGGACTTGCAATCCCGTCACTCAAGTTTTATTTGTATGGAGGCATTTTAATCTTACCCCTACTTTTTCACTTCATTAAAGTAAATAGTCGCACCAATAACAGCGGCAGGTGCGACGATGATATTTAACAACGGAATAGTCAAGCCCATGGCGGCGACGCCACCAAAACTTAAGGCACCCAAGCGTATGCTTTTAACCAGTTGTTTCTGTTCTAAAAACAACACACCTTCATTTTCCAAGGGATAGGCCATGTATTCCAATGCCATGCCCCATGCGCCAAACAAAGCCCACAGGAAAGGTGCCAGTACGTTAATGCCGGGAATAAAGGACAGAATTACCAACGGTAAGGCTCTGCTTAACAAATATCCGGCACGCTTTGCTTCTGCCAGCATAACCTTGGCCAATGGCTGTTCAGCCGTTGCACTGGCTTGCCCCGTTATTAGCGTCAGGGTTTTGGCGGATAATTTGCCGTAAAAAGGCGAAGCCAGTAAATTAGCCAATACCGTAAAGGTAAAAAAACCGGCTATGATAAAACTGATAAAAAATAACGGCCATAATATCCAGCTTAACCAGTGCAGCCAACTCGGAATAAACTGATTAATCAAATCGGAAATATAGTGATAACCCAGCAGTAAAGCGGCGCTGTACAACACGATATTAATTAAAATCGGGATAAGGATAAATGCGCGTAATTGCTTACTGGTCAATAACGTCAGACCTTTAAACAAATAACCCACCGCCAAAGCCGGATTGTTGCCTTTCTTGTCAAATAACATCTTTTAACCCTCTCATACCTTGTTCAGTTGGATTTAATACCACGCCACGCTCGGTTACAATCGCAGAAATCAATTCAGCAGGGGTTACGTCAAATACCGGATTCCAGGCACTGACTAACGACCCTTCTTTATTATAACAAGCCGGCAATAATTCATTTTGATCACGTTGCTCAATGTCTATCTGATCGCCATTTTCAATCGTCCAGTCCAGAGTTGTTGTTGGCGCTACGACCATAAATTTAACGCCGTGCTGTTTAGCCAGCACGGCCAACGAATAGGTGCCTATTTTATTGGCGGTATCGCCATTGGCGGCAATCCGGTCGGCACCAACAATAACCCAATCGATGGCACCTGATTTCATTAGCCAGGCGGCCGCCGAATCAGCCAGCAAGGTAACCGGAATTTCGTCTTGTGCCAACTCCCAAACGGTTAACCTTGCGCCCTGTAACCAGGGACGGGTTTCTCCGGCATAGACATTTAACGGCTGTCTTTGGGTTGCGCTGCGAATAACACCCAGCGCAGTCCCATAACCACCGGTAGCCAACGCGCCCGTATTACAATGAGTCATAACACCTTTAACGCCCGTTAAAAGATCAGCACCCAGCTCACCCATGGTCATATTGGCGACAATATCATCCGCATGGATTTTCTCTGCACAGGCAATAAAAGCCGCTTGAGGATTCGTTAACGGCTGCTCCAACAAGACCTTCATTTGCGCCAACGCCCAAAATAAATTAACCGCTGTAGGTCTGGACTTAGCCAACAGAGCAATATCATCGGCTACTTTTTGCTGCCAGTTTGCAGGCGCGTCTGCACAATGCTGAATGACAGAAAGCGCGACCCCATAAGCGGCGGCTATACCAATTGCCGGAGCGCCACGTACCCGCATCGTGGCAATGGCTTCGGTCACGCCGGCGGCATCGTTATAATCATCATAAACCAATGTTTCCGGGAGTTGCCGCTGATCCAGCACTTTTAATGAAGTGCCTGTCCAGTGCAGGGCTTGTACAGATTTTTTAGTTTGCAGAGTCATTATTTAATAAAACCTAAGGGTAAAAAGTTATAATTTGATTACTGGACATTATAATCGGTTGCCGATGCCAAGCCATCAATCGTAATTGATGGTGTCAGCTTACATTTAGGCCAAGCCCACCACCTACAGGAACAACTCATGATAGTCGACACCCTTATCCATGCTCGCTGGATTATACCCGTTGAACCGGAATCCGTAACCTACGAACACCATAGTTTGGTGATTGATAGTGGCAAAATCATTGATTTATTACCGACAGAGCTTGCCAAACAAAAATATCAGGGCAAGACCACCGAAAATCTGGAAAATCATGCCTTGCTACCGGGCTTAATCAATTGCCATACCCATGCGGCGATGACGTTAATGCGCGGCATTGCTGATGATTTGCCGCTAATGGATTGGCTGCAAAACCATATCTGGCCGCTGGAACACCAATGGATGAGTGAAGCGTTTGTCAGAGACGGTTCCGATTTGGCGATTGCCGAAATGATTCTGGGCGGAACCACCTGCTTTAACGATATGTATTTTTTTCCTGATATCACCGCAGCGCAAGCGATACACCACGGCATTCGAGCGACCGTTGGCATGATTGTTATTGATTTTCCCTCGGTCTGGGCACAAAACGCCGATGAATATATTGAAAAAGGCTTGGCTCTGCATGAGCAACTGCGTCTTTCCGACCTGTGTACGACTGCTTTTGCTCCCCACGCGCCTTACACGGTATCGGATGCGCCTTTGCAAAAAATCAAAACGCTAGCTGATGAACTGGAATTGCCGATACATATCCATCTTCACGAAACCCTACATGAAGTCGAGCAGGCGCAGGCACAAACCGGACAACGCCCCTTGCAACGATTACAAGAATTGGGCTTGATTAATCCTTCCTTGATAGCCGTACACATGACCCAGTTAACTGATGAAGAGATCAGCCTGTTTGCAGAATCGGGCGCTCATATCGTGCATTGCCCGGAGTCCAATTTAAAACTCGCCAGCGGCTTTTGCCAGCTTGCCAAGTGCCTTGCCGCCGGTATCAATGTGGCCTTGGGTACGGATGGCGCCGCCAGCAATAATGACCTGGATATGTTTGGAGAAATGCGCACGGCAGCTTTACTGGGCAAAGCGGTTGCCGCTGATGCCAGTGCCGTTCCCGCCATGACGGCGTTACGCATGGCGACTATTAATGGTGCCAAAGCTTTGGGGCTTGATGCCATTTGTGGCTCGCTTAGCATCGGTAAAGCTGCGGATGTGATTGCTATTGATTTAAACCATCTGGAAACCCAGCCGTTATATTGTCCGGTTTCGCAAATTGTTTATGCCGCCAGTCGGCAACAAGTCACCGATGTTTGGGTCGCCGGAAGACGCTTGTTAAAACAACGCCAGCTAACAACCATTAACAGTGATGATTTAAAAGCAAAAATAGCCGTGTGGCAACAACGTTTATCGACTTGAACTTTAGGAAGGTGTAGGAAATAATTTTGATTTTTTAAACGCCTATATTTTTTTAGACGAGAATGGAGCGCCAGCGTGATCTTGGTAATCGGTGCAACTTAGAACGAGATTAACTACGCGCTTTATCGGGTCAAATTATTCATCAGCCATTTTGTATCCTGCAAGTTTCCAAGGGATCAGGGTATAAATGTATGTCAGCGAACAGTTAAGGTGGATTAATTACCTTAATTTGTTTATCCTGCTGTCGCCAATTAAAGCTACAAGTGGTATAGTTTGCGCCATAAAACTATTGAGCGATTATTTACATAGTCAAATGAAGCTCATATAGAAATAAGGAGTTATTCTTGCTAATTCAGGAAGAATATCTACGTGTAGTCTCTTTTTAAAGGCCGGAACAGCTTAATAATATGAATGAACTTTTACAAACCATCATTGCCAAGATAAAACAATTACTTAACTCGTCTCCAGCGCCTGTAGTGCAAGCAACTGCCAACAAGCCCGCAGCAAGTACCGAGCCTAAAAAAGAACCCTCACCCATCGCCGTCCCCATCAATAAACCAGTAAGCGCAACTAAACCTGAGCTAATTATTAAGCCAAAAACCATCAAGATAGAATGCACTAATGATAACCTGCCACAAGATTCAACGCTGAGACGACATGCTATCGCGCATATACGCAGCTTGATTGAATCGATTAATCCCGCTCGCCCTACTGACTCTTCTTTAAGCCGTCATTATGACGCGCTAATTAATGCTGAAATTGAACAATGCATTAGCGATAAAGGCGCAATCGAGCGTTTAATTGTTACTGTTGAAGCCCATAAAAAAGCATTACCCCAATCAGTTACAGCACCGATTAAACCAGTAGTCAAAGCAAAGGTTAGTGCTAAACAAACAACCGTTCAAGCCGAAGCACCTGTGCTGGAGCAACCTGCTATCAATACCGAAGTTAAAGCGAACATTCCACTTCCGCCAACTGATTCAACTTTACGCCGTCATTACGATACGATGATTGACTATGAACTAAACAGCCTCTTGGAAGGCAAATAAGTTTAGTCAACTCACAAAATCCAGGATGGGCTGACGATAAAAGCCCATCCTGAATCGCTCCCCAGTTCAAAATCAAAAACCGGCCTGATTAACAGGCACTATCATCACCGTGAAAAAGGCGTACACAAAACGTCCTGCTTGATTTCACTCCGTTAGAACTCGCAATCAATAACCCCACCCCAATGCCGTTAAGTTAAGCATGCAACTGGAGTAAAACCGCTTTAGCTGTTTTTACAGGCAATAGCTGAAGCGATTGCACTCCACTTTTTTAAACAACTTGCGCTTAACTTAACGGCATTGCCCCCACCCTATCGTTCCCCCGCTCCAGCTTGTGAACGATAGGGTGGGGGATATTTTCTGAGTGCTGCCTTACTATAAATTCCCTGTAACCCCATCCAGTCTATTTGCAAGTCGCCAAAATGGCTTGCCCCAAAACATCGGCATGACTTTCCAGCAGGGTAAAGTTTTCTTTGGCACGGGTAATGGCGGTATAGATCAGCTCACGCGTGAGCACCGGACTTCTGGTTTCAGGCAGAATCAACGCCAGATGGTTAAACTCGGAACCTTGGGATTTATGCACCGTTATGGCATAAGCACTTTCCACATCCGGTAGCCGCATCGGTGATATCCAAATAATCTTCACGTCATCGCGTGAGTCTTCGCTGGGAAAAGCCACCCGCAGCTTTCCTGTGCTGTCTTTAAGCGTGATGCCCACATCGCCATTCATCAAACCCAGATTATAATCGTTGCGCGTAATCATAACCGGTCGACCTTCATACCAAAGCGCCGGTTTTTGTTTCGGAAACAACCATTGCTCCATGCGCTGATTTAAACCTTCCACACCCCAAGCGCCGCGCCGCAAGGCACAAAGCACCTGAAAGGTATCAAAGGCATCCAGCACTTGTTTGGCCCAGTGATTATAGTGTGTGCTCTCCGTGGGTCGTTTTCTCTGAATAACATCCAGATAATAACCGTAACCTTGACGGGCATTAGGCTTGCCGTTATCGCCTACTCCCGCATTGGCTAAAACCAACTGCTTTAAATGGTTGTCCGCAGGATGGGTCAACAGGATACGACTAAGATCCTGATAGCGTGCGGTATCTTTTAAAATGGCTTGAGCTTGCTCGGCATCGCCCTGATTGACTGCCTTGGCTAATTGTCCGATACCGCTGTGCTCACCAAAGCGATGACTATAGCGCAGCATAACCGTTTGCTGGTTAATCTCAGAACCAACAGTGGCGGGTTCATTGAGCGCTTCATCAATATAGGGTCTGATCCAGTCGCGGGTTTGTTCGTTGTAAGCTTCATTTTCTGCGCCATGACATAAATCGCCCATCACCGAACCCGCTTCGACAGAAGCCAATTGATCCTTGTCACCCAGCAATATCAATTGGGCTGACTCGGGCAGCGCATCCAGCAATGACGCCATCATTTCCAAATCAATCATGGACGCTTCATCAACAATGACAATGTCTGCCACCAAGGGATTATTTCGATGATGGACATAATGCCGCGAATCGTGCCGACTACCCAGCAACCGATGCAAGGTACTCGCCTTTTTGGGAATGTACTGTTTAAGGTCATCAGGCACCGCCAGTTTTTCCAAGGCTTTGCTAATGGATTCACTCACCCGCGCCGCCGCTTTTCCGGTCGGTGCCGCCAGCAAGATAACCAGCTTGCGGGTATTGTTGGATTCGTCATTAGCCAGCTTAAGAAGCAAGGCCAACAGCTTGGTTAAGGTGGTGGTTTTACCGGTGCCAGGGCCGCCGGTAATAATGGCAAAACGTGCTCGCAAAGCCAATAGGCAGGCAATTTTTTGCCAATCGGGATTTTCGGGACTTTTGGACGCAAACAAACTCTGTAATTGTGCCTGCAAAGCTTCCGGCAGATCGGCTCTGACGGGTTGCAATCGCTGTTGAATGGCTTTATCCAGTATTTGCTGATACTGCCAATAACGCCGTAAATATAAACGGTTGCCCTCCAAAACCAAGGGGGTATTGCCCTGCCCTGATCCGACCAACCCTGAGTTGTTCAATGCAGCCTGCCACTGTTCGAGGCCATAAGCGTTAAGCTCGGAAAACTCTGCCAACGCTTCGTCAGACTCGGACAAATTATCGTCATCACCCGGAATAGCCAGCGTTAGTCCGGGTTGTTGACACAGCTTTTCAAGATCCAGATAGACCTCTCCCCTGCCCAATTGATGACTTACCAATGCGCCGGCCCAAAGTACCGGATCACTCGCCTCGGCGTCCTGATCCAAAAGAAAGCGCACAAAAGCCCTGTCCATCAGATTTAACCAACCCAGACTGATCCATTTATCCAAACTTTTAAGCACTGATAACCCCGCTTTCATGCCATTTCTCCGTGACGGGTCGAACCCAAAAACAGACTGTCCAAATCCTCAATTAATGCCTTGGGCGGCTTGTCAAATACCCGACCACCGGCAGCGCTATTTGATCCGCGCAAAAACAGATAAAGACCGCCACCGACATGGCTATCGTAATCGTAACTATCGCCCAATCTGGTTTTTAATAAGCGGTGCAGCGCCAACAAATACAGGGCATATTGCAGATCATAACGTTTGCCCAACATGGCGGTTTCCATTGCTTCCGGGGTGTAGGCGGTATCATTGTTACCCAGGCCGTTAAATTTGTAATCAACGATATAGTATTGACCGTTATGGACAAATACCAAATCGATAAAGCCCTTCAACAAACCGTTCACCTGAGTCGGCAACAATCGTGGCCGTGCTTTTTCGGCAAAGGTGTAACGGGTCACCAAGCGATCCAACGCTTGTACGTTCACACTGTCTGCGCCCAGCAAAAATTCAAGTTCAGCCTGATAATGGTCAACGTCAAGCGAGCCCAAGCTGACCGTTTCACCGTCCAACAAAGGCATGGCTAACCATTGCGTTAAGGCCGTAGCAATAATGTCACGCTTGTCATCCCAGGTATCGTTGCTAAAAATCTTATCAATCATTTTCTGCTGTTGCGCGGGGTCGTCTTGCATCGTTATAAAACCCTGCTGCGCACACTCTTCCAGCAACCCATGAATCAACACGCCGGGGCCAGCGCCTCGTGGCAGACTATGCACGCCAGACAACTTTTTTGTTAACGCGCCAACGGAGCTGTCCGCTTCATCACTTTGTTTATCTTCCCGAGCGTTTTCAGGGGCGTTGGACAGCGTGAGATCATTATTTTGAATCGTGTTTTTATGTTCCATCTGCAAGGTGCTGTAACTGGCAATCCACCAGTTATCGGCAATGGTGGCGATTGATTTTAGCGGTACATCCAAGGCTTCTTGTTGCTCTAAAGGCCGGTAATAATCACGACTGGGTTCAGGAATTTCCAGCAGCGCGATGGCGTCACAACTACCTTTGAGTTGAGTCAGATGAGCCACCAAAGCGTTGGCGGGTGTTTTAGGCTGCCAACCCAGCAAATAGCCCGCCGCACTTTTTTCCAATTGACTGTCTTTGGTATTGCCGCTTTTAATCGGTGCAAAACCCAGCCAACAGGCATGTTGCGCCCGCGTGATGGCGACATAAAATAAACGCAAATCTTCTTGAAGCCGCTCCCGGTCACTGATATTTTTAACAGTATCGGCCTTGCTCAAATCAATGCTTAAATTTTGCTCCCCATCATGATAACGATAATAGTGGCTGTAACGACCGCTAACTTCCCTAAAGCTACAAATAAACGGCAAAAATACCAGCGGATATTCAAGACCTTTGGATTTGTGAATGGTGATAATCTTGATTAAGTTGGCATCGCTTTCCAAACGAATCACACTGGCTTCAGCGGCTTGATCGGTGGCGGCAATTTCTTCTGCCATCAGCCTGATTAACGCCTGTTCGCCTTCGAGTTGAGCACTGGCTTGTTGGAGCAATTCGGCCAGATGCAGCAGATTGGTTAAACAGCGTTCGCCTTCATTTTCTGTCATCAGCCGCGCAGGCAAACCGTAGTCACTCATCAGTTGCCGCAAGGTTGGCAAAATACCATCCTGTTGCCAGCGTTGCTGATAACCCAAAAAGCGTTCCAACTGTTGCTCCCAGCTCGGCTCATCAATCGTCAGTTGCTGAAGCGACTGATAAGACCAATCCAAAACAGCCGTACTTAAAGCCGCCCGCACCTTGCGCTCGTTGCGGGGTTCGGCCATTGCCTTTAGCAAAATCAACAAATCAGCCGCTTCGGGGGTTGCATAAACAGAATCACGTTCTGAAAGATAAACGCTACGCAGTCGTCGGTTTGCCAGCGCATTGCGGATAACTTTAGCTTCTGTGCCGCTACGCACTAAAATAGCAATGTCGGAAGGTTGCAAGGGTTTAATAATGCCCTCGGACGATATAAATCCGGTTTGTCCCTGCTTTGCCAAATTCAGCAAGCGCACAATCTCGCTGGCGGTCACTTCGGCCATGTTTTCCCGATAGTCGGGCATACCGATGGCATCCGATGAACTCCAATGCCACAAGGTTAAAGCGGAACCCGTTTCACCATTAACCACCCATTTTTCATCCCGGCCTTGAGCATCAACGGGTATAAACGGCAACGGATTACTGGTCTCGCTTTTAAAAAGAAAAGCGCCTCCGGTTTGATTGTCTGCCGCAACAAATACCTGATTAACCGCAGCCACCAAGGCTTTGGTCGAACGAAAGTTCTTGCCCAGCGTGTAATGTCGTCCTGCTGTAACGTGATGTGCTTTAAGATAGGTATAAATATCAGCCCCCCGAAACGAATAAATCGCCTGTTTGGGATCGCCAATCATAAAACAACCCAAGCCGTTATCACTGTCTGCCGGATACAAAGTGGCAAAAATCCGGTACTGCACCGGATCGGTGTCCTGAAATTCATCAATCAAGGCAATCGGATATTGTTCACGAATCACACCGGCCAAGCGCTCACCGTTGCCGCCTTGCAGCGCCTTATCCAATCGCGTCAGCATGTCGTCAAAGGTCATGCGCGCCAAGCGCTGTTTTTCGGTATCGTACCGCTGCCTGATCCAATG
>CAIUYS010000006.1 GCA_903903365.1 uncultured Methylococcaceae bacterium | reverse complement strand
TGTGCCGGGATCCAGTGTACAAGGATGTACTAATCTACATCGCATAGAATTTATTAAAATTAAACTATAAATTAGCTGGTTGTATGCTTTGTAAGTGCCATCCATGGCAACTGGATTCCGGCGATCCATGCCGGAATGACGGCTCTGGGACTTGTGGTAATATCAATTCTTCTTATGACCAGCTTACATTTTTAATTATGTGTTACCCACTGTAAATCACATAGAGCCATTAAAATGGATCATTCTCTACATGAAAAATCACCCGCGCATCGGTTGGTGATATACAATTGCCATCCTACACAATGACATTCCACAGTTGACGCAAACTATTTTCACCTTAAGAGGAAATCCCAATGAACGAAAGAATTATTATGCGCACAGGCGAAGCCTTGATTGCTGGCGGCCCGCCCGGAACAGCGGCCGAACCTGAAATTATTATCGGTGAACTTGACGGGCCTGTAGGCACCGCGATTGCCACCATGACTGCCGGTCAAGTGAATGGTCATACACGGGTATTTGCCCTTTTAAACACCGACATTCAGGTCAGACCCGTGACCTTGATGGTCAGTAAAGTCACCGTTAAAAATACCCGTTACACCAATATTTTAATGGGTACGGTACAAGCTGCGATTGCCAATGGTGTTTTAGATGCCGTCCGCGCAGGCGACATTCCCAAAGAAAAAGCCAACGATTTAGGCATTATCGTTTCGGTGTGGCTCAACCCAAGCGTCGCGACTGACGATAATCTGGATCATAAAATCCTGTTCGATATTCACCGAAAAGCCATGGCAACCGCTATTCATAAAGCGATGAATAACCAACCCAATATCGATTGGTTGTTGGAAAATCAGGATAAAATTATCCATAAATATTTCCAGATGGGTCTGGATGGAAAAATTTAGACGCCAGAACGTAGTACTCTTGGCGGTGTTGTAATGGATTATAAAGAAGTTTCTCTTATACCAAGCTCCTCCGAGGGTGTTGATTTGTTATAGCGGACACTTGATGATCGGTTGCAAAGGGCAAAATTCGACCCCTTTTAGATATTTGGATATGGATTTAAGCTTCCCGATACGGGACATTGGTAAAGTAACGCGAACCCCGGTATTGATGTTGGTTAACGCTGGGTTTCATTGCATTCTACCCAGCCTTTAATATGATTTTACAAGATCTGACTCTTTGCCTTATTCGGAACGGAGGTTAATAAATAGGGCGTAATAATTATAGTTCTTGTAGGGTGTATAAGCGAAGCGACATACACCCAATGGAAAGTGAAGAATTGCCGGTTTGTCAGGTGCAGTGAAATCATAGCTATAGTAAATAGTGCGACGTGATACATTTCATGTAGGCGATAGCAATTCCAATTCGGTTTATGGCGCTTCGCTTATACACCCTACGCGCTTCAAAACCCGTAGATGAGTTGGGGGAAAATAGAGAATCTTCCCCCCGCTTTTTCTATTTATTACGAAATTTATGTTCAGAAATTGCCATTCTCATGGCCCCTGCTGCTAATTCGTAACTTCCATTATCTTTACCTACTTTCTGAGGATCCCAGTTAGAAAATTTTATTACAGTACTATATATTTTAAGGATTGATTTTAGATTTTCTTGTAGAAATTCTTTTGGATCAGTTACCCAATATATTATTTTACCATCACAATTAATTAATTCACTTAACCCTACAACAAGTGGAACTATAAATCCATCAGCATATTGATATGTAATTTGCCGTCCAAAAAATTTTGTGTAAAAAGGTCGTTTAGAATATTTTTTATCTGTTAGATGTTTGGGATCGTATATTCTCACTCCATCAATCTTACCAAAACTTCCCCCTGCTTCATTATACGCCGATGGGAATTCTTTATAGATATAATCATATAAATCCACCAAGTCCTTTACTAAATCAAGACCTGACATAATAACAGTATTTGACAAATCAAACATTTGACCACTCCTAATTCCATTTAACAAATTACCATCATCACCTTTCATTTCAAGAATACTTCTAAATGTTTCCACACAAAATTGCTTAGAATTGTATAATTTTACAGGGCTAATTTCTACAGGTAACATACTTTTTGGTAGTTTACTAAGAGGTATTAATGCTAAGGCAGTAATATCGGCTACTTTAATTTGCCCACCATCGTTTGTTTTCCATTCAATCTTATCTTTTACTGTTGCAGGTAATAATTCTTTTATGTATTTATAAAAACCTTGATGATTATCTTTTGTTGAATCTGTAAGTTGCGTATTGTTATTGCGTGCATGTGTAATATCTCTATGATTATCACCCCAAGCTTCTAAAGTTTCAGTGCTATTATTTCTAGGGAAAATAATTTCGATGGGAATGTGAAATTTAAAATCTACCCCCTCATCATCTTTAAATAAACTAGATAATTCTTCGTTATTAGTTTTCCATGAATCAATAAGAACCTCCCAATCTTTTATCTTTTTAATTTCTGATTCATCTAGTACATGACTAAGAATGAATTTAGCTATTGCAAATGTGTTGTGCCCTCCATCTAATATGCCTGGTTGAGCAAAACCATTATGCTCAAAATCAAGTTTAAATCTGGATCGCTCCATCTTTTCACAAGAACTAGATGAGAGGAGTATTCCTTTACTCATTAAATGAAAATATGATGGATTTTGTTGAAGTGTTTCGAAAATTTCCTTTGTAACTGAAGACTCCTTTGGTTTTCTTGGATTTGATTCAATATCCAAACGGCTCATCAATTTAACAAAGTTTTCTGCGTTAATTAACCCTGTGATACGCCCAATAAACTCTGAAAGAGAAGGGTTTACTTCACAAAAATGTTCTAATTTAACGATTATTTTGGTTTTATTCATTTGGTAACTCTCCGATATACTACGATTTTTAGTAAAGGAGAGAAAAGGAAGGATGGCAAAAAATAGCGAAGCAATGCTTGAAAAATGCTATTACAAATTTACCAGAAAATTTTCATTCTCATATCCTGTTCTCATCCGAGATATATGCCACTATCCAGCGGCAAGAAAGTAATTCTATCACAATTTACAAAAATCAATGAAATCAATGGGGTCAAATCAAGCATTTACGGTGCTTGTGGCCTGTTAATTTATTTTTACTCTGGTTTGGGTACCCCTACGGGTACACTTTGAAATCTGGCTGTCTGTTTTTACGCCCATTATTGGATGCTTGTTGTCGGCAATGAGTGCGGTAATTTAAGCCGGGTAGGGGGGCGCATCGCGCACCACAATCATCCCAGAGAAAAAAACCAATAGGCTACCGATAGAAAACAAGGCTATCCACTTAAGGCTGGACATTTTTTTGTAGGGGCAGGCTTTACGCCTGCCCTTTAATGCCACGATGTTAGCAGGGCAACCGCAAGGGATTGCCCCTACAAGACGCGGGGAGTCGCTATTTTCTAACAACGTTATCCCGGGCTTCCTGCTGGGGATAACACGAAAATTACGCTACTTTTATGCCTTCCGGCGGTCTCAGCCGTCCTG
>CAIUYS010000005.1 GCA_903903365.1 uncultured Methylococcaceae bacterium | reverse complement strand
GCTTCGCTCGCACAATCTAACCTTATTCGTTAGGGGAGCTTTTATTAGATAAATCCCCCCTAACCGGTCGCTATGCTCTCCCCCTTTTTTCAAAGGGGGGAGAGCATAGCGACGGGGCTTGAATACTTACGACTTTTTGATACTTGGCGAATCACTCTGCTGCTCAGTGTCCCGCCTTAAGTTGGCAGCCTACTTTAAGAATGAACGATGACCGCCTCGGCACACCGCTACGCAGCGGTTGCATTGCCGTTGATCGGCTGTCTATTAGCTTGCAGGCAACGCTTAACAAGCGGATGTGGCTTTGAAAAGACGATCATTTATCGCCCGCCACACTTCTGTTTCGGGTGGTTGTTCTACCAGAATAATATCCAGTTTCAAACTATCCAGTTCGCGTAAGGCCGTATATAAGGTTTGTGCATAAGCTTCTGCTTGTTCCGGCATACGGATTAACCGCGTTAACCGGTTTTCTGGCTGTTGCTGGTGATAGGCCAGCAAGCCTGTTTTTTTATGCTGTAAAGTCAGTTGCCGAATCATGTCCGGTAAACGGTTGGTAGGGCACAGTATAGCCTGCGTTATCGGCGCATAATGCACGGCCATCATTCCGGGTGCTCGTTGCTCTGACAGGTTGCTTTGCTCCGCTTGCGGGGAAACCATGATTAATTCAGTGTGTAAAACCGCTTCAATAGCGTCTCGGGTAATGTGCCCAGGTCTTAACAATTTTGGCCGGTCTCCACTCAAATCAACAATGGTTGATTCCACGCCCACCAGACAAGCGCCGCCATCCAAAATAAGATCGACGGCATCGCCCAATTCTTCTTCCACATGCGCCGCTTGGGTCGGGCTAATTCTGCAAAAACGGTTGGCAGAAGGCGCAGCAATTCCGCCACCGAAGGCCTGCAATAAGCGTAAAGCAACCGGATGATCAGGCACTCGCAAGCCAACGGTATTCTGCCCGCCGGTAACGTCCAGCGGCACTTCGGGTTTTTTGTTTAATATCAGAGCCAAGGGCCCAGGCCAAAAATGCGCGGCCAATCGTTGTGCGGCCTCAGGCACTGTCAGCGCCCAGTCGTTAAGACTGTCAATGTCGGGTATATGAACAATCAGGGGATGGTCGACAGGCCGACCTTTGGCTTGAAAAATTCGCCGAACGGCTTCAGGATTGGAAGCATCAGCCCCCAAGCCATAAACCGTTTCAGTTGGAAAGGCAACCAGGCGACCCTGCCGTAATAACTTGACCGCATAATCAATGGCGGCATCATCTGCAAAAACAGGTTTCATGTTATTCGTTTTAACCCAGCTTAAGTCCAACCAGAAAACCACCCGTCGCACTGACGCCTTTACTGGAAATACTTGACAGACGTTTTACCAAAAAATCACCGAATTGTTTTACCCAGTCAGTTGCTGAATCAGCGGCCTGTTGCAAATTCACATCACTTACTTTGGAGATTATTCCAAAATGCTCATTCACAAACATCAATACAATTGCCGCACCACATAAAAACAGGGTCATCAAAATCATTTTTTTAGCAAAATAGCCAACCGCCAGACCGATAGCGAATGGCGCACCTACATTACTAATCATAAAATCTGGCGTAAAAATGTCGGTGGCAGCCGGTAAGTCGACGGTATTGTTTTTCATTACTGTAGCTTTCTCTTTTTTGTTGAAGTGAATCATTAACCTGACAACGGCCTGTTAGGGTCAATTATAACAAGTGCTGTTACCGCAGCCATCATCTTTATCGGTATCTTCTCTAATAATATTGCTTTATAACTAGCCGACTTTGATCATAGAACACGGATGACACTGATTATACGGATTTCAACGGATTTAATATTTAGATATTAAGTGTCTATCACTCAATCATCAAGTTTTCTTATCTTGACTTTCCCAAACTCAATGTAAAAATTGAATCCCAAAACTGCGTAGGCCGGAATAAGGCTTTTTGAGCGCAAGCGAGAATAAGCGTTTCCGGCACGCCGTACGAGAGAGCCGGAAACGCCACCACGCGCTACGCTTGGGTGGTCTTATTCCGGCCTACGCCTAAAATCCGTGTTCCATTTTTAACAGCTGAATCGTAAATACTTTAATAAAACTTGCAATCTACCTTATTTAATGACAATTTAATGACAACAGATACTTGCCTTGTAAGACTTACTCATTAATAATAAACAGCATCCTGTTTTGAGCCAGGACTCTATTTATCTGGATATAATTTTTTCTTTACATACCACTTTGTTACAATTTTAATATTAATCTTTTATTGGGGAGTATAGAAATGGCTAAAGCATCTTCTAAATCAGAGGCTAAACCAAGCGCACCAAAAAAACAGAAGACGGATACTGATGACGACGATATTTTTGAAGGAGGCGATTTTATCTCGCTGACCGAGAGCGTTGAAGAACAAACGGTCAAAAGAGATACCAGAAGAAAAATTGAAAT
>CAIUYS010000004.1 GCA_903903365.1 uncultured Methylococcaceae bacterium | reverse complement strand
CGATTACAAACAGCGCATCGATCCGGAAGGCCGCTTTAATCGTGGCAAATTAATGCCGGGTGCGGGTATGGAAGCGGCCTACACGACCTCGTTTAGCCTGATGGGTTATGAATCGTTGATTATGCAGCAAAGCGACATCGGTGCGATTTCGGATTCCATCAAAGATTGTTTGCGTTGCGGAAAATGTAAACCGGTGTGTGCCACCCATGTACCACGCGCCAATTTGTTATATTCACCGCGCAATAAAATACTGGCCACTTCACTGTTGATAGAAGCTTTTCTTTACGAAGAACAGACGCGACGCGGCATTTCCATCACGCATTGGAAAGAATTTGAGGATGTGTCGGATCATTGTACCGTGTGTCATAAGTGCTTTAATCCGTGTCCGGTTGATATAGATTTTGGCGATGTGTCCATGAATATGCGTAATCTGTTGCGCAAAATGGGCAAGCAGAGTTTTAACCCGATTAAAGCGGCGGCGATTGCCTTTTTATCGACCAGTCGACCCAGCAGCATTAAGATTATGCGCAAGTTGTTGATTGAGTGGTCTTATAAAGCCCAGCGCATCGGTAACTTTTTTCTCAGGCCTTGGGGCAGGGCGCAACTGGCACACCCGCCGTCCTCAACTGGCAAGCCGCCGATGCGTGAATTTGTCCTTCATTTCACCAACCGGAAAATGCCGGATAACGTGCCGTCCAAAACGGCAAGAGCGTTGCTGGGTATTGAGAGTGATCAAATTGTACCCATCATTCGTGATCGAAATAAAACCCGAGCCGATTCCGAAGCGGTGTTTTATTTTCCGGGTTGCGGCTCTGAACGCTTGTTTTCTCAAGTCGGTCTGGCCACCCAAGCCATGTTGTATGAGATAGGCGTACAGACGGTATTGCCGCCCGGTTATTTGTGTTGCGGTTATCCGCAACGTGCCGCCGGTCAGCTTGATAAAGCGCAGAAAATAACTACCGATAATCGTGTGCTATTTCATCGGGTTGCCAATACCTTAAATTATCTGGACATCAAAACGGTTGTCGTCAGTTGCGGTACTTGTTTTGATCAGTTACTGGATTATGAGTTTGACAAAATATTCCCTGGCTGTCGCATGGTCGATATTCACGAATATCTGCTTGAAAAAGGCGTAAAGCTGGAGGGGGTTAATGGTACCCGTTATTTGTATCATGATCCTTGCCACAGTCCAATGAAACAGCAAGATCCGATGAAAACGGTTAATGCTTTGATTGGCTCGGAGGTACTTAAATCTGAACGTTGTTGCGGTGAGTCCGGGACTTTAGCCGTTGCACGTCCGGATATTTCAACCCAAGTGCGTTTCAGTAAAGCCGCCGAGTTGCAAAATAATACCGGCAAGATACGCGCTGACGGCTTCGATGGCCCCGTTAAAATGCTGACCTCCTGTCCGTCTTGCGTACAAGGTTTACAACGCTTTGAGGATGGCGAAGAGCAGTTGGACGTGGATTACATTGTTGTGGAAATTGCCCGCCATGTATTGGGTAAAAACTGGATGAAAAACTATATCAAACAAGCGGGAAGCGGCGGTATAGAACGGGTGTTGTTGTAGGGCGCTTGCCAAGCTTAAGTTGAGTGTGCGCATTGCGCACCCTTGTTTCGTTTATGGCGGATTGCCTATCGGTGAATCTGCCTTGCAGCTTTTATGTATTTTTTGGTAGTCGATTTCGTGGGGGGGCATCATCGCGATTTTAAAATTATGATGGGTTTTGGCTATCACCTCTACCCATCGCGCTCTTATAGTGGTATCCGCTAGAGTTATTTGGGGTATCTTTCATGAGTTTTTTGAATGTACCCCAATTTTATGCTCTTATAATGTTTGAGTGCCAATGAGCCTTGGCGAATCTTATAGGCAATAAAAAACCCGCTAAGTCTTTCGACTTGCAGGTTTTTTATTTTAAATCTGGTGGAGGCGGGGGGAATTGAACCCCCGTCCGCAAGTACTCCGCCATAAGGTCTACATGCTTATCTCGCTCTTTATTTTAGCTAATGACTACCCGTCGAGCCAAGAAAATCATCAGCGATTCCGTAAGGTTTTAGCGCATCCATACCGGACAGACTTCAGCGCGATCTTATGTATATGACCTCTGAGCGTTCAGCGAACTGAACTCCACCCGCATAAGCACAGATGGTCAAAGGAATGGTGCTGTGTTTAAGCAGCTAGAGCCATTGAGTAGTTTTCGTCATTTGCGAATACTTAAGTTTCAGTAGATTTTACGAGGTGTACTGTCCTCGGCATGCGCTTAAGGTTTTGCTACCCACGTCGAAGCCATGTCGCCCCCAGGTGGTATGCAGGCTAAAAGACTTAGCCTTTATCAAAAAACTCAATCAGGTAGTTAGCGTTAAAAATAAGCGGACTATCTTTTGAGTTGTTTTTGATTTTTATTGCCTGCTGCAAGAACACAGTGTGTTTGCAGCAGGCGCTTTTTTCTTTAGATAACAGTTACGTTTTCTGCTTGTGGGCCTTTTTGACCTTGAGTTACAGTAAACTGTACTTTTTGGCCTTCATCAAGTGATTTGTAACCACCTGAATTATTGATTTGTTGAAAATGTACGAATACATCAGGGCCTGAAGCTTGTTCAATAAAGCCGAAGCCTTTATCAGAGTTAAACCATTTAACGGTACCAGTAGTAATTGTTGACATAATGAAGTCCTGTAAAAATTTAGATAATAAAGCCATTACGGCCGATAAAGCTAAGAAATTTTGAAATTACTAAATGATACAAGGACGAGCTACTACTAGGAGAAACATCGAAACGGTGAACAGAGGGTAAATCATATTTTCAAGCTGTGTTGCATTATAAATATTATTTTATAAATGTCAAATTAATTTTCTGTAGGTTTTATGAGGTGTACAGTCCTCAGTTTGTGCTTAAAGGTTTTGCTGTCCACATCAGAAGTCTTATGAGCTTCTGGTGCGGATTGCCGGCTACAAGCAATAGCCATTAAAAATAAAAAGTTAGTGCCTAACAAAAAAAATAAGTTGATTGTTTTTTTTGTGCATCTTGTTTGATTTTTAAAACAAGCTGCCTGGCAAAAAGTGCCAAGCAGCTTGCCGGTAACCATTTAGATGATGACGCTTACGTTTTCAGCTTGTGGGCCTTTGGGGCCTTGTGTTACGCTGAATTGTACGTTTTGGCCTTCATCAAGAGACTTGTAGCCGCCTGCGTTTTGGATTTGTTGAAAATGTACGAAAACGTCGGGGCCTGATTTTTGTTCAATAAAGCCGAAGCCTTTGTCAGAGTTAAACCATTTAACGGTGCCAGTAGTAATTGTAGACATGATGACTCCTAAAAAATATTAAGTATAAAGCCTTTAGAGCTGAGTAAAGTAGGGAAATTTAGAAATTACTTAATGAAACAAGGACGAGAAACTACAAGGAGAAACATCGAAACGGTAACCAGAGGGTAAGTCAGATTTTCAAGCTAGATTGCTTTATTAACATTCTCTGGGGATTGTCAAATATTATTTTCGTTTTAAAAGTAAATAATTTATAAGATGCCCTGAAATATACTGCTTGCAGTTATGGATAGTGATTTATAGAGACCACTTAGTTGTGATCTCCAAGAGTATAACCGTAGGGGCAGACCTACGTGTCTGCCCTGATTGCCGGTGGCTATCCGATGATACGAATAAAAATAAATCGGATGAATACGTTGTCATGGCTTAACACGTTGGTTGGGCGAACACATAGGTTCGCCTACGGGGCTGAAAATATCAGCGTCTATCAATATAATGTTTCCCGTATTTGTGATCGCTTAGAGTATACCTTGGAAATGTATGCGTCCAGATTTTTCAATTCCATTTTGGTTCGCTTTTGGCGAACTCAGAAATAGGGCGAGTTAGGGCGGACGTTATCGGCTATCCAAAATCCAATCTTTCAACTGCAAAGCCACCCATTCTGGATCGTCCAGCGTTAGATCATGACCGCCCCACGGATGGCTTAACAGGTTTAAAGCCCATTTTTGTTGTATTTTTTCCGAGCATAAGGGGGCTACCAGTTTGTCGCCTTTGCCGTTTATTAATAAAACGGGTTGTTTGGGCTTTATGTCACCGGGGCGATAACTGGCGGCGGCTATAATTTGTCGAAAGCTGTTTTTAAGACTAATCGGGCGCTGCTGTTGTATCTTTTCCCAAGCGAGGCTTATCTGTTCATCTTGATCGCGGCGATTGCTTATTAATTGCAATATGGCTTTTTCTCGGTTGCGGCCCTGTTGCTTCGATACCAAGGCCGCAAATTTAGGGTAACTTTGCCAGCGCAAGCGATGATAAAAAGGACTTAAGTCGGCAAAGCTGGTATTAATCAAACTTGCACCGCAGATGTCATCAGGATAGCTGCGCATCCACTCCCAGGCAACCATGGCTCCCAGTGAAACAGCCAGAAGGGTGACCGGTTGTTGCAGGCAACCTTGAGCCAGCGCTTGATTACGCACTTTGTCGGTAATGGCCTTGATGGTAATCGGGCTGACTTCTTGGTAAAAACAACCGGTGCCGGGTAAATCCAACGTGGTGATGTTGGCGTCCGGAAAAGTTGCCTTCAGGATGGGTATAAAATCGCCCCAGTGCGCTGATTCACGCGCCAGACCTCTTAGCAGAATCCAGTGATGACCGACTTGACTATTCATACCATAATTCCTGTGCCTTTTTTGTATAATCAGCTTTTTGTTGTGGTGCCAAGGGTGTCCAATTTTTTGGGTATAAAATATTCCGGTGTAAAAAATCAAAAAGCAGGAAATGTCGACGAAAAACTCGGTGTTGACGATGCGGTAATAGCGGGTGAAACAAGCCGTGCCGTGAAAAAAGATGCGATGGATTTTTGCGTAACCATAGCCATGAGCCCATTTCCAGAGTCAAGGGTAAAAATAAACGATCGGAGCTAAAGCGTTGTATAAAATCATCGAATAAATAATCCCATAGATCCCCGCTAATCACATATTCCAGGCACATGGGTTCTATTTTATAAACATGATGTGGGTAGCACCGATCAAACAATTCTTTTAATGCCAAGGTTTCAGCAATAAAGGCAAAGGGTGTTTTCCGTGAAGCATAAGGAAACCATAAGCGGTCTTTAATGCCAAAGCCAGAGTGTAAATCCAGTGCGATTGATAGTGGCGAGTTAAACAGGTGTTGATCCACTACGCGACATAAAGCCAGCGCTTCTTTTTCCATGTTTAAAATATCGCCGCGATACCAAGGCAAATGAGGCGTCAAGTTCTGACCGCTGTAGAGCTTGGTTGCTCCCACACCTTCTATGGGCGAATTTCGCATAAGATCAACCCCGTTGCCATTACAACGAGTACCCAGATAAATACCCACCGGATTAACGAGTGGCACAAAGACAAGTCTGGATTTTTCCAGGCGGGCAAGAAGTTCTTCATCCCAGTCCAGTAATTGACTGATGGTTTCCATATAAGACAAAATGACTTCTGAGCCTATTTTTTCCAGACCATGAACGCCGCCAAAAAACGCCAATACCGGCGCATCGGGTTCAGTTGAGCCCAAGGTAACGCAATGGATAGGAAATTCATGTTCTTTATAACGGATTGTCTCTATGACCTGCGTACGTGCTTTGTCGCCGAATCGTTCAATGATACGTTCAAGTTGTTCAAGTTCGGGAAATTTAAAGCCGGTCATAGATAGGTATCAGGGAATAATGGCGTAGAAAAACAGTTTTTCTGTTTCATGTTTTGGCAGTATAGCGTGTAATTGTTCAGTTCCGGCATAAGAATCTTATGATAACTCTTACGTAAACGGTTATCCTATTACAATCGCGTGACAGCACGATGAAATTCGGTTTGCTTACTATTTAGGGTTAGTCAAGCTGTTTTTCGCGGGTTGCAAAGCAAAAATGGTGATTATTCAGTCTCCCTCTTTGAAAAAGAGGGGTTAGGGGCGATAAATCCAGCTCAATCCCAATGCCGTTAAGTTAAGCATACAACTGGAGTAAAACCGCTTTAGCTGTTTTTACAGGCAATAGCTGAAGCGATTGCACTCCAGTTTTTTAAACAATTTGCGCTTAACTTAACGATATTGGGATGGTATCCGT
>CAIUYS010000003.1 GCA_903903365.1 uncultured Methylococcaceae bacterium | reverse complement strand
GCTGGCTGAATTGTTCCCCGATAAAGTAACCCTGCGTTTGGATCGCGATTCTACGCAGCGCAAAGGTTCGCTGGAAAATTATTTGCAGCAAATCAATCAAGGTAAAGTGGACATTATTCTGGGGACGCAAATGCTGTCCAAAGGCCATCATTTTCCAAATGTGACCCTGGTGGCGATTCTTGATGTGGATAGCGGACTATTCAGCATTGACTTTCATGCGCCCGAAAAACTGGCGCAAATGATTGTGCAGGTTTCAGGTCGTGCCGGACGCGCTGAAAAACCGGGTAAAGTCATTATGCAGACACGGCAACCGGAGCATCCTTTATTAACCACCTTAATCCGGGAAGGTTATCGAAGCTTCGCCAAAACGGCACTGGCTGAACGTAAAGAGGCCTTATTGCCGCCATTTAGTTATCAGGCCCTATTACGCGTGCAGGCCGGTGATGTTGATAGCCCTCCGCTTTTTTTTCAGGCGGTCACTGCCTTGGTACTTACATGTAACACTGGACATACCCAGGTTTTGGGCCCCGTCGCTGCGCCAATGGCCAGGCGGGCCGGTCTTTACCGTTATCAATTGTTGTTTCAAAACACCCATCGAAAGGAATTACAGGTATTGCTTGATGTGTTAATACCTGAAATAGCCAAGCTCAAACAGGCCAAAAAAGTACGCTGGTCGCTGGATGTTGACCCTGTAGATTTGTATTGATGCTGATTGAATGGATAATCAGGCTGTTTTAATGGATAATGAGCGGCTATTTATCCGATCCAACTACCGCCGTGAAGCAATGAAACAAAAAATAGAGGAACTGATTCTACAAGCCGTTGAAACTCTCAAGTCAGAGGGTGTTCTTGGTCTGGAAATTATTCCGAATATATCGATAGAGCGTACCCGTGATGCACAGCATGGCGATTTTGCTTCAAATCTGGCTTTAATGCTGGCAAAACCGGCGAAAGCAAATCCTCGCGACTTGGCGATAAAAATTATTGCCGCACTGCCTCAGCATGACGCGGTAATAAAAGTGGAGTTGGCCGGCCCCGGTTTTATTAATTTTTTTATTAATCCCAACTCCCAATATCAGATTGTTAGTCAAATTCATACCCAAGGTCGGGACTTTGGCTTAAGCACTGTGGGTGCGGGTAAAAAAGTTCAGGTTGAGTTTGTTTCAGCCAACCCTACCGGCCCCTTGCATGTAGGGCATGGTCGAGGCGCGGCTTATGGTTCTGCGGTAGCTGATTTACTAAAAGCGGTCGGTTTTGAAGTGCATCGTGAATATTATGTTAATGATGCAGGTCGGCAGATGGATATACTGGCCACCAGCATCTGGTTTAGATACTTGGAAGAATGCGGCGAACTGGTTCATTTCCCCAGCAATGCTTATCGCGGCGACTATGTGCGAGAAATTGCCAGCGATATTCATAAAAATACCAACAACGATTATCGCCGCCCAATTGAGTTGGTGATGGAAAATATACCGCCTGACGAGCCACAGGGCGGCGATAAGGACACGCATATTGATGCGCTTATTGAGCGTATGAAAACATTGTTGGGGTTGCCACTCTACCGGGATTTTTTCCAAATTGGTTTGGAAAGTATTCTTGATGATATCAAAGTTGATTTGATGGAATTTGGCGTTGATTATCAGCAATGGTTTTCAGAGCGCGATTTAATGGATGACGGTTCGGTAGAAAAAGCGCTTGAGCGATTACGTGCAGGCGGACATCTTTATGAAAACGAGGGTGC
>CAIUYS010000002.1 GCA_903903365.1 uncultured Methylococcaceae bacterium | reverse complement strand
CTTAAAAAGCTTAAAGGTCAGGGTCGCCTGACTGAAGATAATATCAAGGAAACGCTGCGCGAAGTGCGCATGGCTTTACTTGAGGCTGATGTGTCTCTGCCGGTTGTTACGGATTTTATTGAGCGGGTCAAAGAGGGCGCTTTAGGGCAGGACGTGCAGGCCAGTCTGACGCCGGGTCAAGCCATGATCAAGCTGGTTCAGGCTGAGCTGGTCAAAGTCATGGGTGAGGCGAATGAGGGTCTTAATCTCAAAGCGGTTCCGCCTGCTGTTATTTTGATGGCCGGTTTACAAGGTGCGGGTAAAACCACGACGGTTGCCAAGTTGGGTCGTTGGCTGCAAGAAAATCAAAAGAAAAAAGTCGGTGTGGTCAGTGCTGACGTTTATCGTCCGGCAGCTATTAAGCAGCTGGAAATGCTGGCGAATGAAGTTGATTTGGTTTTCTTTGACAGCGATTTGTCGCAACAGCCGATTGATATTGCCAAAAATGCAATTGAAGCGGCCAAGAAAAAGTTTCTTGATGTCATTATCATTGATACTGCAGGTCGTTTGCATATTGATGATGAAATGATGGGCGAAATTAAAGCCCTGCACGCAGCAATCAACCCTGTTGAAACATTGTTTGTGGTTGATAGCATGACGGGGCAAGATGCAGCGATTACTGCAAAAGCCTTTAATGATGCCTTGCCCTTGACCGGTGTTATTCTAACTAAAGCCGATGGTGATGCTCGTGGCGGTGCGGCGCTGTCGATACGTCATGTTACCGGCAAGCCTATCAAATTTATTGGTGTTGGCGAAAAAACCGATGCCTTGGAACCTTTTCATCCTGATCGTATAGCCTCCCGTATTTTGGGTATGGGCGATATGATGAGTCTTATTGAAGAGATTGAGCAAAAAGTTGACAAGGAAAAAGCTGAAAAATTTGCCCGCAAAATGCAAAAAGGCAAGGGCTTTGATCTGGAAGATTTTCGTGAGCAATTGCAACAAATGCAGAGTATGGGCGGTGTCAGTTCCCTGCTGGATAAGTTACCCGGCATGAGCAGCATTCCTCAAGAGATGAAAGATAAGGTTAATGATAAGGAGCTCGCGCGTCAGATTGCCGTCATTAACTCAATGACTTTTAAAGAAAGACGTTACCCTGATTTGATAAAAGGTAATCGTAAAAAGCGTATTGCCGCCGGTTGCGGGCAACAGTTGCAGGATGTTAATCGTATTTTAAAGCAATATCTGATGATGCAGAAAATGATGAAGAAGTTTAAATCAGGCAATATGGCCAATATGATACGCGGCATAAAAAGCAATGTACGCGGTATGAGAAAGTAGTTTTTTTAGTTGCTTTAACGAGTAGTTGCGCGAAGAAAAGAGGCTAAGTGTTGATTTTTTCTAATTTGTTCTTCACTTATAGTAAAATTCGCGTAAAATAGGCAGATTAACAATGATTAAATGTATATTTGAGGAAAATAGATGGTAACCATTCGTCTTTCAAGAGGTGGCGCTAAGAATCGCCCTTTTTATCACGTTGTTGTAACCGATAGCAGAAGCGGTCGGGATGGTCGTTATATTGAACGTGTTGGCTTTTTTAATCCACTGGCACGTGGCAATGAAGAAAGATTGCGTTTGGACAGTGATCGCGTTGATTACTGGAAAGCCAATGGTGCTCAACCTTCCGAGCGCGTTGCAAAGTTGATTAAAGACGCAGTTAAAGCAGCTGCATAAGCTGTTGTCAAATCAGCAACAAATAAACGTTGGGAAAATTTCTGGCGTTTTTGGCATAAAAGGATGGGTTAAAGTATTTTCCTTTACGGAGTCTAGAGAGAATATTTTAAGTTACTCTCCTTGGTTGCTAAAAAAAGACAGTGAAACCAGATTGGTTACTGTTATTGACGGAAAGCTACAGGGTAAAGCGGTAGTCGCTCAACTTGATGGCGTTAATGATAGAGATCAGGCAGCAAGCTTTATGGGGTGGGATATTTATATAACACCCGAGCAATTACCAAAAGTGGCAAAAGACGAATATTATTGGTCTGACTTAATTGGTTTGGCTGTTGAAACCGATTTGGGCGTTCAGTTAGGTGTTGTTGAAAGTCTGTTGGAAACTGGCGCAAATGATGTCGTTATTGTTAAAGGAGAGCGGGAGCGGGTCATTCCGTTTTTACAGGGACAGACAATCATGGCTATTGATCTGGAAGCTGGCAGGATGGTTGTAGATTGGGATCCTGACTTTTAATTACCATCATGCGATTTGATGTTGTAACATTATTTCCCGAAATGATAACAGCCGCTGCAAGTTACGGTGTAACGGGCAGGGCAATAGAGCGCGAGATAGTTAGTTTGTCAGTATGGAATCCTAGAGACTATACGCACGACAAACACAAAACGGTTGATGATCGTCCTTACGGTGGCGGGCCGGGAATGGTAATGAAATACCAGTCTTTGCACGATGCAGTCAATGACGCAAAGCAAGCGGGTAGTGGCACGGCAAAAGTGGTTTATTTAAGTCCACAAGGCAAGCCAATCACACAGGCATTGTTATCAGAAGCTTGCGATATTTCGCAATTAATTTTGGTTGCAGGGCGCTATGAGGGTGTTGATGAGCGCTTTGTTGATAGGGATTGTGATGACGAATGGTCGGTAGGTGACTACGTTATTAGCGGTGGTGAACTGGCTGCATTGATAGTAATTGATGCCGTAACCCGTTTATTACCTGGTGTACTTGGCCATAAAGAGTCTGCCCTGCAAGATTCTCATATGAATGGTTTGTTGGATTATCCGCATTTTACCAGGCCTGAACAACTTGAAACATGTTCAGTACCGGACGTTTTATTGAGCGGCAATCATGCGGATATAGAGCGCTGGCGCATGAAGCAGGCGTTGGGTAGAACTTGGCAAAGACGGCCGGATTTATTAAAAAACAAGAATTTAAGTGCAGAGCAGGAATATCTGCTGACACAATTTAAAAGTGAAGTTGAATAGGGTGTGGTGATGAGCAATATTATTGATGTATTGGAAAATGAACAGCTAAGACAGATTCCTGAATTTAATCCAGGTGATACTGTTGTTGTTCAAGTTAAAGTAAAAGAAGGCGAGCGTGAGAGAATTCAGGCTTTTGAAGGCATTGTGATTGCAATACGTAATCGCGGATTAAACTCTGCTTTCACCGTCAGAAAGATTTCTCATGGTACAGGTGTTGAGCGTGTTTTTCAAACTCACAGTCCCATTATCAGCGAGATTACTGTTAAGCGTCGCGGCGATGTCCGTCGTGCCAAATTGTATTACTTACGTGATCTGACAGGTAAAGCAGCGCGTATCAAAGAAAAACTGTAAGCAGTTTTTGTTTGTTACCGTTAAAAAAGGCAGCTTATAGCTGCCTTTTTTTATGTTTAAATTTAAGGGCGTTAGGCAGTACGCAGAAAATATCCCTCTAAGATCCGCCTAGTTCCCACGCTCCGGCGTGGGAATTCATCCGGCAACGCTCCAGCGTTGCGTGACGCGGGAGCGTCACTGGCGGCATTCCCACGCCGGAGCGTGGGAACGATAGGGTGG
>CAIUYS010000001.1 GCA_903903365.1 uncultured Methylococcaceae bacterium | reverse complement strand
CGTATGCACGTTGAAAACCGTATGGCTAACGATAAGCTGGCTGAAGGCATTAGTGGTTTCGCGAAAGCGTTGGAAGCACTTGAAGAACTTCTTGCGGCGCGTTTGGCTAGCCTCGAAGGTTAAAAAGTTCCAGGCCATTCGGAAGTGGACTGTTTTCTTGACTGACATCCGAATGGCTTCGACTTTACAAGCGTCTATATAATCGACTGAAACAGGATTTATAAATGTCACAAAAAATTTTAGATGTAGTTAAACCAGGTGTTGTAACCGGTGAAGATGTTCAAAAAATCTTCTCAATTTGTAAAGAAAACAAGTTTGCAATGCCGGCCGTTAACGTTATCAATACCGATTCAATCAATGCGGTATTAGAAGCAGCGGCTAAAGTAAAGTCACCAGTAGTGATTCAATTCTCTAACGGCGGCGCTCAATTTGTTGCTGGTAAAGGCCTTAAATTGGAAGGGCAGGCAACTGCTGTTTTAGGTGCCATTTCAGGCGCTCAACATGTACACCTTATGGCAGAAGCTTACGGCGTACCTGTTATTCTGCACACAGACCACGCAGCAAAAAAATTATTGCCCTGGATTGATGGCTTGTTGGATGCTGGCGAGAAACATTTTGCTGCAACAGGCAAGCCGTTATTCAGCTCGCACATGTTGGATTTGTCTGAAGAAAGTCTGCAAGAAAATATTGAAATTTGCGGTCACTATTTAGCGCGCATGTCCAAAATGGACATGACACTTGAAATCGAACTAGGTGTTACCGGCGGTGAAGAAGACGGCGTTGATAACAGCAATTTAGATCATTCCTTGTTGTATACACAGCCCGAAGATGTTGCTTATGCTTATGAAGAATTAAGCAAAATCAGTCATCGTTTCACTATTGCAGCGTCATTTGGTAACGTACATGGCGTTTATAAACCAGGCAACGTTAAATTAACACCGGCCATTTTAGACAATTCACAAAAATATGTGTCTGAAAAATACGGTATCCCTGCAAATACATTAAACTTTGTTTTTCACGGTGGCTCAGGTTCTTCTGCTGCAGAAATCAAAGAATCAATTAGCTACGGCGTTGTAAAAATGAACATTGATACCGATACCCAATGGGCAACTTGGGAAGGAATTATGAATTTTTACAAGAAAAATGATGCTTTTTTACAAGGTCAAATCGGTAACCCGGATGGTGATGATAAACCTAACAAAAAATACTACGATCCACGCGTTTGGCAACGTGCTGGTGAAGAAGGTATGGTTACTCGTTTAGAGCAAGCTTTTCAAGAATTGAATGCTGTAAACAGTTTGTAATCCAAGCCGACCAGTAAATTAAAAAGCCGATGTTTTGCATCGGCTTTTTTTTGTTTATCGTATTTATACGCCTATAAGTACTGTGGATAATATTTTGTAAACTCATTATCCAAAAATCAAAGGATTCATGAAAAACACAATAAAAGTGACTCAACTTATTGTGTGCACGCCGTTAAAAAGTATTAAAACCCACATCAAATTTGTGCAATCGACCTGATATTGCACCATAATAGACCCTGTTTAATCGTTAAACATCGGTCGCTCCCCCTGAATGTAACGACTGAAATTAATAATCAATTGATACGAATTGTTTTTAGAATAAATTGAATGCCGATTTAGATTGCTAAAATAACTAACGATAAAGATAAACTATTTCAATGAGATAAGCGTTTTTTTTGCCTTATGATTCAAGATTTTACTTATCCCATGGGTACGCGCTTTCGAGGAAATGACAGGATTCGGTTGTTATCTTGAGCAAGTGGTCTTATTAATGGTGCGATAATTGCTGTTGCATTAAACGAAAGAAGTATCTTATTGAAATACCAGAAACAAAAGCTAAAAGGGGGACGTAACTTATCAACAGTAACCATAAGCACTTAAGTCAAGGCAGGTTATAATATTATCCAGTGCCAGCACTTGGGACCCATTATTATGGGTTCTGCCGGTACTTTATTTAAACCCATGGATTCATGATGTATCCAGCGTACCCATAAATTATACGAAATTATGACTCCAAAATTCACGCCTTTAAAAGATCATGATACGCCTATCAAAGTATTGTTTACCGGTTATCTTTGTACCGTAGGCATAGGCTATCTATTTGCATTAATTCAAATATTGTTTACGCATGGCATGGCGGACGGAAAATTTGGATTGTCGGTTGATGATATTGTTTACAGTTAT